>JAQVML010000001.1 GCA_028703645.1 Eubacteriales bacterium | reverse complement strand
TCGTCGCCTGTCTCCACCGCCGTAAAGAATAGCCCGATCAACTGGCGCGCCGCTTCTTCGTTTTGAATGCGTGCGGCGGAGGATAGGAATGCTTCCGGCGTGCGTACGTCAAACAACGTGAAATAGGCGTCTTTGAGCGCGGAATAGGGCTGATGAAAGAACAGATGGCGATAAACACAGCGGTATACGAACGCGGCGATGTCAAAACCGCCGCCGACGTCTCCACTCAGAACGCCGATTCCGCCGAACTGTGCGCGCTCGCCTTCCGCATTCATCCCCGCGCACGTGACGCCGGAGCCCGCGGAATAGCAGATGCCAACGCCGTTGTCGATGCCCGCCATTACGCCGAGATATCCATCGTTGCAGACAAAAGCGTCAACCAATCCACGTGCGGCCAACGCGCCTTGCAGCGCGGCAACCTCCTCCGCATAATCCGCTCCCGCGAGACCCAGCACCGCATCCGCAACCTGTTGAAACGAATATCCTTGCGCCTCCAACAGCTCTTCTGCTTCGCCAAACAGCAGATTTGCCGCGTCTTCCACTCCGCCGGGCAGGGTTTCGTGGTTGCTTGCGCTGCCGCGACGCGCGGCAATCACCGCACCGGAAGCATCAAGCAAGCGGTACTCGGTCTTGGAGTTTCCGCCGTCAACGGCAAGATAACATCGTTTTTCGTCCATGATTGCAGTTCCTCGCAGCGAAAGTTGTTTTTATTACGACGATGGATCGTAAGCGTTTTCTGCTGAGATGCGGGTTATTGCGGAAAGAAGCGGGGCAACAGAGAACGGTTTTGTTCCAACATTTCTTCGAAACAGGGGATCGCTCTGTCCAAATCAGCCGTAATGGGGTTACAAGCCAGCGCTTGCTGCGCCGTTTGGCGATCTCCGGTCAAAGCCGCCTGTACGGTCAGTGTTTCGTATGCCTTCACGCTGGTTAGCAGCGAGCGCAGCACGGGAGAAGGCGAAACGGTCAGCGGCACACGGCGAATGCTGTCTTTTTCAACATAGCAGCAGGTTTCGATGATGCTCTGATCCGGCAGAAAATCGATGACTCCACGGTTTTGCACGTCGATCACATGATAGCCGGGCACCGCGCCGGAAAGAGACGCAATCAGCGCGATGGCAGCTTCCGAATACAGATGCCCGCCGCGCTCCGCCAGCATGGGCGGCACGGTGCGGTTTCGCTCGTCCGCATAATAGGAGAGCAGACGAGTCTCGATATCGACACAAGCCTCTCCGCGCGTCTGCGACGCCGCTTTTTGCTCGGCTAGCTTTCTGCCGTGATAATAGAAGTATTGTAAATAATCGTTAGGAATCGCGCCCAACAGTTCGATGATCGGGCGATAGTTTTGTATCCAAGCGTCCTGCTGCGCGGCTTGATCAAGCGTGCGGGAGTCCAGCATGTGCGGCAGAACGTTTTCGCCGCCGGCATGAACCGCGGTGACCGCGCCGCAGTGGTTGAGGGACACCGTTTCAAGGCGAACCTGCTCCATGGGCAGTCCGAGCAGTTTTGATACGCGCTCCTGCGTTCCGATCGGCAGATTGCATAGACCGACCGCCTTGAGATGCGTGTGATTGAGCAAAAACTCGGTTACAATGCCGGATGGATTGGAAAAATTGATGAGCCAGGCTTCCGGCGCGTATTGCTCGACGGCGTTTGCGATGCGCTCCATCTGCGGAATAGTGCGCAACGCATTGGTGAATCCGCCGATGCCGGTCGTCTCCTGACCAATGAAATCAAACCCGAGCGGGATTTTTTCATCGCGAATGCGTGCCTCCAGTCGGCCCGCGCGAATCTGCGTGACCACAAAGTCTGCGCCATCAAGCGCGCGCGGTAGATCCGTCGTTCGCGTGATGCGCGGCGACATGCCGTTTTCAAGCAGCACGCGTTCGCAAAATTCGCCTACGATGTTCAGGCGGGATTCGTCGATATCGCTGAGCCGAAGCTCGTCCAGTGTGATGATATCTTTGCGACGGATGAGCCCCTGCATCAATTCTGGGCAATACGAACTGCCCGCGCCGACAATTGCAAGTTTGATACCCATATGCCGCCTCCTGTGAGAATATGGAAAGATAATCGTATGTTGTGTGACAACGTTTCGAAAGGTGCGCCTAGCAAATGGCCTTGTGCGCTTGCTTAGTATACCACAGTTCAAATTTACGGTGCTATCATTCTGCGAAAAAATACGTCGTGATTTCGTCAAAAAATGTAACAACTATAAACGTGCGATTCCGCGCGCGTAAAGCAGAGCCATTCACAACAGGCTTGTAAAAAAGAATCGATTGCACGAACGAGATCGTATTACAATGTAACATCAATTTCTTTTAAAATAACTTTGTTTCTCAGTACATTCTCGAATTCAAGGTCAACACGCGTAACGAAAAGTGACCCACTTGTATAGATGACATGGATCGGCTCACTGCCGCAACCACTTTTCGACACGGCGGAGCAAAATTCGGCGTAAACGATTTCGTATTTGATTCCAAAGTGGATTGTGATTCTATTAATTCCAGATGTTGGAAAACAGAATCTTTTTGTCGAATTCACAGCTGTTGATTAATTACATACGAAAGCAATAAGCTAACATATGAATCATAAAAACCTGCTATCATTGTCATTGACAAAAAAAAGTTTTAATTAATCTTAATTCTGGCCCTATACTTCTGACCAGTAATATAGTAAAATAATTTATACGGTTCTTCCGAGTACCAGTGAGGACAGAGCTGAAGGCGCAGGGACATCGCCGTGCGTCACCCCTGTGGAAATGCTTCAATATCATCAGAAGCATCCACTGTTAACATTAGTTGGAGGAGAGAGAACAAAATGGACATTGGAGCAAGTATCAAGAGACTTCGTAAGTCCCATGGCGAAACGCAGCAGCAGCTGGGTGAATCGGTCGGCGTCGTACAGCAATCCGTTGCCGCATGGGAATCCAACCGTTGTATGCCGGACATCGCGTCTCTGGTCGCGATCGCAACGCACTACAACACCTCGACCGATAGCATTCTCGGATTGACCGAGGAGCCGAGCTATCTGTTCGACACGGAAGGCATGCAGTCGTACCGTAACGACGTGGCGCTTGCCGACCGTCTGCCGGGAGAGATCCGCGAAGGCGTGTTGGCACTGATTCGCTTAGAGCGCGTCAAGTACGGCCGCTAAAAAAGTCTTGCCCTCCGCCGGCCCGGGGGGAGGGGTAAAACGGAAACGAACATACCCCGACGACAATCAGCAGGAAGCAAACCAATGAACAAACAATCCGTCTTCGGAATGTTGATCAAGCGGTTGCTTCCTGTTTGTTATTCTATCAGTTTCTTCTATTCATTCTATATCCTGTATCGATAGTCCCTTGCGTCCGGCTTTATTACGCTTCCACGTTTAGAAGCAGACAGGCGTTTTTATCGTCTGCGCCAATAGGAGCGCTCAAACAAGAATATGCTGCATACGAGCATACATTATGCAAAAGGGTTGCATCGGCGGATATGATCATATATAATGCTCGTAGACATGGTCAAATCTACAACTCTCAATCAATATGAGGTGAATTATGGATTACAAAGCCATAGCGGAGCAGGTGGGGCCGCGCGTCGGCGCCACGCAGGAGTGGATTTTTCACGTTCTACGCGAAGGCATCATCAGCGGCAAGCTGCCGGGTGGGATGCAGTTGAAACAGGACGAGATTTCCGCGGCGCTCAACGTCAGCCATATTCCGGTGCGTGAGGCATTGAGAAGGCTCGAAGCACAGGGACTTGTCCGTATCCACGCAAACCGCGGAGCCGCGGTCACGGAACTCACCCGCAGTGAACTGCTGGACATGATGGAAGTGCGCGCGACGCTCTCCGTCATGATGATGCGCAACAGCGCACCGATGCTGACGAAAGCGGACTTTGACGCGCTGGACGAAATCGTACGCCAGCAAAGAGAGACCCCTGTGGAGAATATCCTCCGCTCGGAGGAGCTCAACTACAAGTTCCACGAAATTCTGACGTCTCATTCGAAAAACTCGATGGCGAACTTCCTGCTTGAGTTGGTGCATGCGAACATCGACCGCTATCTGCGCGCAAGCTTCTACGGAACGCCGCAGACGCGCGAGGTTTCAATCAACGAACACGAGACGATCATCATGACCTGCCGCGAGGGAGATTTTGAAAGCGCCTGCAACCTGCTTCGCGACCACATTCTCAACGCAAAACTGTTTATTCCCAATACAATGAAGTAACCGGTCTGTGTTTTTTTGAAACAGGCTCCATCGCGGGCCTGTTTTTTTACGCCGGAATGATTTCCAGTCGTATTTTCTCGTAGTGCAGCGTTGAGATGCTATATATAAGGAAGAAAAACTCCGCCATATACAAAATAGCCAGCCACGGAGAATTCTGCCCACCGTTCGGCCGATTTGTTGCGCAAGACGGTGTTGCGCATGGGGGTGAAGTGTGCTATACTGCTCAGACGATGAAATATCGCAAAAAACGCAGGATTCTATATCTATCGGACGTAAAACTGCGAAAACCGGCCCAAACGCTTGCTGGTGCGTGATCAAGCCCGTTTGCTGGAAAATCGTGCAAGAGATAACCAATGCAGGAATTCCACAAAATATCGTAGAAATTCTAAAAATTCTTCTTGCAATCCCTATCCAGACCGTGTAAAATAAACCTGTTCGCGCCGCAAAGGCGATGTTTTTGCGCGTGAAAGGGATGAACGGGAGGTTGCCGGTTCTGCCATCCGGGTAATTTCCGCTCAGACCCAACGTCCGCAAAGCGGGCGAGGGTGAGTCTATAGAGCACATCGTGCAGTCCCGAACGAGTATAGCGCACAGCCGAGAGGCTGCGCCTGCCTTATGAAGAAGGAAACACACGGCTTTGTGTACCGCCCCTATTACGAAGGAGGATATCAATAACATGGCAAACAGAATTCGCATCAAGCTCAAGGCGTATGAAAGCTCTCTGATCGATCAGAGCGCGGAGAAAATTGTAGAGACCGCCAAGAGAACCGGCGCGCAGGTCAGTGGCCCGATCCCCCTGCCCACGGAAACGGAAATCGTTACCATTCTGCGTGCGACCCACAAGTATAAGGATTCCCGTGAACAATTCGAGATGCGCACACACAAGCGCCTGATCGACATTCTCCAGCCGTCTTCCAAGACCGTTGACGCGCTGATGAAGCTTGATCTCCCTGCTGGTGTCGACATCGAGATCAAACTGTAACCAATCGGAGGTAAACATGAAGAAAGCCATTTTGGGCAAAAAGATCGGTATGACGCAGATGTTCCGAGCTGACGGTACCATGATCCCCGTGACAGTCATCGAAGCCGGTCCGTGCCCCGTCATCCAAAAGAAGACCGTCGGGACGGACGGATACGAAGCTGTTCAGGTCGGCTTTGGCGAGCTGCGTGAGAAGCTCTCCAACAAACCGAGAACGGGGCATTTTGCCAAAGCGGGCGTGAAACCCCTCCGCTATATGAGAGAGTTCAAGCTCGACGACGCGAAGAATTACGAAGTCGGCCAGATCATCAAGGCGGACCTGTTCGCAGAAGGCGACAAGATCGATGTCCGCGGCGTGAGCAAAGGTAAGGGCTTTCAGGGCGTTATCAAGCGCTGGAACCAGAACCGCGGCAAGATGACGCACGGTTCGCACTATCACCGCGGCGTCGGTTCCATGAGTGCAAACTCGAGCCCGTCCCGCGTGTTCAAGCACAAAAACCTTCCCGGCCACATGGGCAACGAAACCGTCACCGTGCAGAACCTCGAGGTTGTGCGTGTGGACGTAGAGCGTAACCTGCTGCTCGTTAAGGGCGCGGTCCCCGGCCCGAAGGGCGGACTCGTTTCCGTAACGAGCACCGTGAAGTAAGGAGGAGCAAGAGAATGCCTAAAGTAGCAATTGTCGATATCACCGGCAAAAAGGTCGGCGAATATGAGCTCTCCGAAAACACTTTTGGACAGCCAGTCAACCAATTCGTTCTCCACGAGGTCGTGAAGGCGCACCTGGCGAACTGCCGTCAAGGCACGCAGAGCACCCTCACCCGTGCGGAAGTCTCCGGCGGCGGCATCAAGCCTTGGCGCCAAAAGGGCACCGGTCGTGCCCGCCAGGGTTCCACTCGTTCGCCTCAGTGGCGTCACGGCGGTGTGGTATTCGCGCCCAAACCCCGCGATTACAGCATCCGCGTCAACAAAAAGGTCAAGCGCGTCGCAATGAAGAGCGCGCTGTCCGGCAAGGTTCTCGATAACGAACTCGTTCTCTTCAACGAGCTGAACCTCAAGGCCGCAAAGACCAAAGAGATGATCAAGGTTCTGGAAGCCATCAAGGCAGAGCAGGCGCTCATCGTCCTGCCGGAACCCAACGCAACGGTGGAGCGCGCGGCGCGCAACATCCCCGGCGTGAAAACCACGCTGGTCGGCACCCTGAGCGCGTACGAGATTCTCAAGTATAAGGTGCTGATCCTCACCGAGGAATCGGCCAAGAAGATCGAGGAGGTGTACGCGTAATGAAGAGCGCCTATGACATCATCAAAAAGCCGGTTCTGACCGAAAAGAGTTACGATCAGTTCGCGAGCAAGACCTATACCTTCGAAGTGGATAAAACCGCCAACAAGATCGAGATCAAGAAGGCTGTTGAAGAGATCTTCGATGTGGAAGTCGAAAGCGTGCATACCATCAATAGCGACGGCAAAGTGCGCCGCCAGGGCAACTCTTCCGGCCGCACGCCGAGTAGCAAAAAGGCCTACGTGAAGCTCAAGGAGAACTCCAAAGGCATTGAGTTCTTCGACAGCATCTCGCAGTAAGGGGAGGAAGAACCATGGGCATCCGTAAAATCAACCCGATCACGCCTGGCCAGCGCTTCATGACGGTTTCTTCATTTGAAGAGATCACCAAGAAGACGCCGGAACGCTCGCTGGTCGAAGATAAGAAAAAGAACGCTGGCCGCAACGTCAGCGGCAAGATCACCGTCCGCCATCAAGGCGGCGGCGCGCGCCAGAAGTACCGTATCATCGACTTCAAGCGCAACAAGGACAACGTCCCCGCGAAGGTCTTCTCCGTGGAGTACGATCCCAACCGCTCGGCGAACATCGCGCTGCTGCATTACCTCGATGGCGAGAAGCGCTATATTATCGCCCCGCTCGGCCTCAAGGTTGGCGACATGATCGTCTCCGGCGAGACCGCCGACATCAAGGTCGGCAACGCACTTCCGATCGCCAACATTCCGGTCGGCACGATGATTCACTGCATCGAGCTCAAGCCCGGCAAGGGCGCACAGCTCGTCCGCTCCGCGGGCAACGCGGCGCAGTTGATGGCAAAAGAAGGCGCGTATGCGCAGGTTCGTCTGCCCAGCGGCGAAGTGCGACTCATCCCGATGAATGCGAAAGCCACGATCGGCCAGGTCGGTAACATCGACCATGCCAACATCCAGATTGGTAAAGCAGGCCGCAAGCGTCACATGGGCGTCCGCCCGACCGTTCGCGGCAGCGTCATGAACCCATGCGACCATCCGCACGGCGGCGGCGAGGGCAAGAGCCCGATTGGCAAGCCCGGCCCGGTTACCCCGTGGGGCAAGCCCGCGCTTGGTTACAAGACGCGCAAGCATAAGAACCCGACCAACAAGTACATCGTGCGCCGCAGCAACGGCAGCAAATAACGGGAAGAGGAAGGAGATAAACAATGAGCAGATCGATTAAAAAAGGTCCGTTTATCAGCGAACGCCTCCTCGGGCGGATCGAAGCGATGAACGCGAGCGGAAAAAAGACGGTCGTCAAGACTTGGTCTCGCGCCTCTACCATCTTCCCGCAGATGGTCGGTCACACGATCGCGGTGCATGACGGCAAAAAGCACGTGCCCGTTTATGTGACCGAGGAAATGGTCGGCCATAAGCTCGGCGAATTCGCGCCGACGCGCACGTTCAGAGGACACAGAGGCTCCGAAAAGTCCTCTTCTGCAAGGTAAGGAGGAACGAAGCAAAATGGCAACCAGAATGAGAGAAAAGTCGGCCAAACGTGCGGCAAACGCTGACAAGCGACCGCATGCGACCGCAAAATACATTCGCATCTCTTCGCGCAAAGTCAAGGCCGTTATCGACCTGATCCGCGGCAAGAGCGTGAAAGAAGCCGAAGCCATCCTGCTCTATACGCCGAAGGCGGCCACCGAGCCGGTAGCAAAGCTGCTCAAGAGCGCGATTGCGAACGCGGAAAACAACCTCGATCTCAACCGCGAAGAACTCTTTGTCGCCGAGATTTACGCAAACCAGGGCCCGACCCTGAAGCGTTTCCGGCCGAGAGCGCATGGCCGCGCAAGCGCAATCCGCAAGCGTACGAGCCACATCACGGTCGTGCTGGATCAGGCGAAGTAAGGGAGGAAATGAGCTATGGGTCAAAAAGTTAATCCAAACGGGTTCCGCGTTGGTGTCATCAAGGATTGGAACACCCGCTGGTATGCCTCCAAGAAGGATTTCGCCGATTTCCTCGTCGAAGACCGCAAGATTCGCGACTTCGTGAAGAAGAAGTATTACCAGGCCAGCATTTCGCGCATCGAGATCGATCGCGCGGCGGGCAAAACCACCGTCAGCATCTTTACCGCGCGTCCCGGTCTCTTGATCGGTAAGGGCGGCACAGGAATCGACGCCATCAAGGAAGACATTAAGAAGACGACCGGCAAGGACGTCAGCGTCAACATCATGGAGATCCGTGATCCGGACGCAGACGCACAGCTGGTTGCGGAGAACATCGCGTCTCAGCTCGAAAAGCGCATTAGCTTCCGCCGCGCCATGAAGCAATCCATGGGTCGCGCGATGCAGAAGAACAGCGTCAAGGGAATCAAGCTCATGGTCTCCGGTCGTCTCGGCGGCGCGGAAATCGCAAGAAGCGAAGGTTACCACGATGGTTCCATCCCGCTGCAGACGATGCGCGCGGACATCCAGTACGGTTTTGCGGAAGCAAAGACCACCTACGGCCGCATCGGCTGCAAGGTCTGGATTTACAAGGGCGAACTGCTCGGCAAGCGTGGCGCTTCCGACAGGCGTGAGGAAGGGGGCAAATAACCATGTTGATGCCGAAAAGAGTAAAGCGCCGCAGAGTATTCCGCGGTCGCATGAAGGGTAAAGCCACCCGTGGCAACACGGTGTCCCAGGGCGAATACGGCCTGGTTGCATTAGAGCCCTGCTGGGTTACCAGCCAACAGATCGAGGCGGCTCGTGTCGCGCTGACGCGTTACATCAAGCGTGGCGGCCAGGTCTGGATCAAGATCTTCCCCGATAAGCCCGTTACCGAAAAACCCGCTGAAACCCGCATGGGCAGCGGCAAAGGCTCCCCGGAATACTGGGTTGCCGTTGTGAAGCCGGGCCGCGTCCTCTTTGAGATTGCTGGAGTTGAGCAGGCGGACGCTTACGAAGCGCTTCGTCTCGCGATGCACAAACTCCCGCTCAAGTGCAAAGTGATCAAGAAGGAAACCGAAAAGGGTGGTGAAACCGATGAAGGCTAATAAGTTTCGCGATATGACCAACGACGCGCTTGCAGTTCAGGAAAAAGAGCTCAAGAGCGAGCTGTTCAACCTTCGCTTTCAGTCGGCTACCGGCGGTCTTTCGAACCCGAATCGCATCAGCGAGTGCAAGAAAGATATTGCCAGAGTAAAAACGATCATTCGTGAGCGCGAGCTTGCGAAGGCAGCCGAGTAACGGGAAGGAGGACAGACACATGGAAGAAAGAGGCTACAGAAAGACCCGTGTCGGCGTGGTCGTCAGCGATAAGATGGACAAAACCGCCGTTGTCGCCATCAAGACCAAAGTCCGCCACCCGTTGTACGGCAAGATGGTTAACCGCACGAGAAAGTTCAAGGTTCATGACGAAGAGAACCAGTGCGGCATCGGCGATACCGTTAAGATTATGGAAACGCGCCCCATCAGCAAAGATAAGCGGTGGCGCCTCGTCGAGATCGTCGAGAAGGCGAAGTAAAGACTGGAGGAACTGGGAATATGATTCAACCGCAAACCAGATTAAAGGTCGCGGACAACAGCGGCGCGAAAGAGATTATGTGCATTCGCGTGCTGGGCGGTTCCTACCGTAAGTCCGCCAATATTGGCGATGTCATCGTGGCCAGCGTCAAGTCCGCATCTCCGGGCGGCGCGGTCAAGAAGAAGGATGTCGTTCGCGCGGTCGTCGTGCGCACGGTGTCCGGCGTTCAGCGTCAGGACGGAAGCTATATCCGTTTCGACGACAATGCCGCCGTCATCATCAACGACCAGAAACAGCCCCGCGGCACCCGTATCTTTGGGCCCGTGGCGCGTGAACTGCGTGAGAAGGACTACATGAAAATCGTGTCCCTCGCACCGGAAGTACTGTAAAGGAGGAGAATGACATGAACAGCTTAAACGTCAAAAAAGGCGATACCGTCGTTGTCATCTCCGGCAAAGACAAGGGCAAAAAGGGCAAGATCATGGTGGCCCAGCCTGATGACGAGCGCGTGATCGTGCAGGGTACCTCAATGGTGACTCGCCACGTGAAGCCCCGTAAGCAAGGCCAGCCCGGTGGTCGTATTGAAAAGGAAGGCCCCATCCATGCCTCTAACGTCATGCTGGTGTGCCCCAAGTGCGATAAGCCCACCCGCATCGCCCACAAACTCAAGGAAGTTGAGATTTCCGGCGAGAAGAAGCAAAAGAGTGTCCGCGTTTGCAAAAAGTGCGGTAAAGTCATTGACTAAGGCGGAAGGAGGAACTGACAAGTGGCAACGAAGAAAGACATTGAAACCGTAACCGACGCCGTCGAAGCAGCAGCCGAAACGGTCGTTGAAGAAGTAAAGAAAGCCGCGAAGAAGGCAGCTCCCAAGGCCGCCGAAGCCGCAGAAACCGTTGAAAAAGCCGTGAAGAAGACAGCCAAAGCCGCAGCGGGAACCGCTGAAAAAGCGGCAGAAGCCGTCAGCGAAGCGGCAGCGGAAACGGTTGCCAAAGCAGCGGGTGCCGTCAAGGAAGCAGCAGCCAAGGTCGAGAAAAAGGCTGAAGCAGCAGCCAAGGTCGAGAAAAAGGCCGAAACAGCAGCAAAACCCGCAGCCAAGAAGGCCGCCAAAGGCGCGCAGGGCGACATGAAGAAACTCGAAGGTATGCCGCGTTTGAAGAAGCGTTATATCGATGAGATCTCGCCCGCTCTGAAGACAAAGTTTGGCTACGAGAACGTCATGCAGATTCCGTACCTGGAGAAGGTCGTCATCAACATGGGTCTTGGCACCGACAAGGAAAACCCCAAGGGCATTGAAGCCGCGATCAAAGAACTCACCACCATCGCAGGCCAGAGAGCAGTACCCACCCGCGCCAAGAAGAGCGTCGCAAACTTCAAAGTTCGCGAAGGCATGACCATTGGCGCAAAGGTAACGCTCCGTGGCGATCGGATGTATTACTTTGTCGATAAGCTCTTCAACATCGTCCTGCCCCGCGTTCGCGATTTCCGCGGCGTATCCGAAAAGGCGTTTGACGGGCGCGGCAACTACGCCCTCGGCCTCAAGGAACAGCTGATCTTCCCGGAGATCAACTACGACGACGTCGACAAGGTACGCGGCATGAACGTTGTGTTCGTCACCAGCGCCAATACCGACGAAGAATGCAAAGAACTGCTTACGCAGCTTGGCATCCCGTTTGTGCAGGGCTGATAAGGGAGGAAAGCAATAATGGCAAAGACAAGCATGAAATTAAAGCAGGCGCGCGAGCCGAAGTTCAGCAGCCGTGCTTACACCCGCTGCCGCATCTGCGGTCGGCCCCACTCGGTTCTGCGCAAGTATGGCGTCTGCCGCATTTGCTTCCGCGAACTGGCGTATAAGGGCGAGATCCCCGGCGTACGCAAGGCAAGCTGGTAAAGGAGGAAACGAACATGACAGACACCATTGCCGATATGCTCACACGTATCCGCAACGCACTGATTGCGAAGCATGATTCCGTTGAAATCCCCGCTTCCACGATGAAGAAGGCCATCGCGCAGATCCTCGTGGACGAAGGATACGTGAAAAGCTTCGAAGTAATTGCGGACGGCGAGAAGAAGACGATTCGGATTCAGCTCAAGTACGGCGCAAACAAGCAGCGCGTAATCGTCGGCATCAAGCGCATCTCTCGCCCCGGCCTTCGCGTCTATGCGCGCAAGGACGAAATGCCCAAGGTCCTCGGCGGCCTCGGCATCGCGATTGTTTCCACCTCCCGCGGCGTTATGACCGACCGGGAAGCGCGTAAGCAGGGCGTTGGCGGCGAAGTGCTGGCTTACGTTTGGTAATCAAAAAAGGGCGGATGCCTCGTTTTTCGGTGTGATTGCCGCAAGCGAACGACCGAGAAGCAGACATCCGCGCCCGCATGATAAGACTAAAAAGGAGAAAACAACATGTCTCGTATCGGAAAACTTCCGGTCAGCATTCCTGCCGGAGTGACAATTACGGTCGAAGACGGCAACGTCGTCACCGTAAAAGGTCCGAAAGGCACGCTCACCGAAAAAGTCTCTTCAGAGATGGTGATCGAGCAGGATGCCGGTGTACTCACCGTCAAACGTCCCAGTGACGACAAGCGCCACCGCTCGCTGCACGGCTTGACCCGTACGCTCATCAACAACATGGTCGTTGGTGCAACCACCGGCTATGAAAAGAAGCTTGAGATCGTTGGCGTCGGCTACAAAGTACAGGTGCAGGGCACTGGCCTCGTGATCAACGTCGGTTACTCCCATCCTGTGAACTTCCCGGCGCCCGCGGGCATCAGCTTTGATGTTCCGGCTCCCACGAAGATTACGGTCAAGGGCATCAATAAACAGAAGGTTGGCCAAGTGGCCGCCGATATCCGCGCGGTGCGTCCGCCCGAACCCTACAAGGGCAAAGGCATTCGCTATGAGAACGAGATCGTTCGCCGCAAGGAAGGCAAGACCGGTAAGTAAAGCAGGAAGGAGTGACGAAAGATGTTTAGCAAAATCGATAAAAACGCGATTCGCGTGGATCGTCATTACCGCATGCGCAAGAATATCGTTGGTACCGCAGAGCGTCCCCGTTTGAACGTTTACCGCAGCACCACACACATCTACGCGCAGGTGATCGATGACACCGTTGGAAACACCTTGGTCGCAGCTTCCACGCTGGACGCCGACATCAAGGGCAAGCTGGAGGGCAAGAGCAAGGTTGAACAAGCCGCTCTCGTCGGCGAACTCGTTGGCGCACGCGCTAAGGCGAAGGGAGTCACCAAGGTCGTGTTCGACCGTAGTGGTTACCTCTACACCGGGCGCGTAGCCGCACTCGCGGACGGCGCTCGCAAAGCCGGGCTGGACTTCTAAGGAGGAACGAACATGCAAAACAACAGGAGATTCGAGAAAGAGCCCAGCGAATTCAAAGAGCGCCTGGTTTCGATCAATCGTGTTGCGAAGGTTGTCAAGGGTGGTAAGAACTTCCGGTTCACCGCGCTGATGGTCGTCGGAAACGAAAAAGGCAAAGTCGGCGTTGGCCTCGGCAAAGCCGCGGAAATTCCGGAAGCCGTTCGTAAGGGCGTTGAAGACGCGAAGCGTCATATGGTCGATGTTCCCATCGTGGGTACAACGATTCCCCACGCCGTGGAAGGCAGATTCAGCAAGGGGCATGTCCGCATGCTGCCCGCTGAAGAAGGTACCGGCGTTATCGCAGGCGGCCCCGCTCGTGCAGTGCTCGAAATGGTTGGCATTCGCGATATCCGTACGAAATCTTATGGCTCCAACAACCCCAGCAACTGCGTCAAGGCCACCATTGAAGGCCTGAGCCAGCTGCGCACGGTGGAGCAGATTGCCAAGGCCCGCGGCAAGTCCGTGGAAGAGATCTTGGGTTAAGGAGGACGCTACAATGGCGAAAGCAACAGCGGCGGAGGCCAAAAAACTCAAGATAACGCTCGTTAAGAGCCCGATCGGCTGCCTGAAAGATCAGCAGGCGACGGTCGTCGCGCTGGGCCTCAAAAAGCTCCATAGCACCGTTACCCAGCCGGATAACGCCTGCACGCGCGGCATGATCTTTAAGGTCAAGCACCTGATCACGGTGGAAGAAGTTTAAGGCAGGAGGACGTGCATCATGAAACTCCATGAATTATCGCCCGCCCCCGGTTCGGTCAAAGCCCCCAAGCGCATCGGTCGTGGTACCGGCAGCGGTATGGGCAAGACCTCTACGAAGGGTCACAAGGGCCAGAAGGCACGCAGCGGTAGCAAAAAGAACGGTTTTGAAGGCGGACAGATGCCGCTTGCACGCCGTTTGCCGAAGCGCGGCTTTACCAATATCTTTGGAAAAGAATACACGATTATCAACGTTTCCGACCTCGACGGGTTGGAGAACGGCACCGTAGTGACGGCTGAACTGCTGAAGAAATCCGGCATGATCAGCAAGATCGAAAAGGACGGCCTGAAGGTTTTGGGCGGCGGCGAGCTGACGAAGAAACTGGACGTTAAGGCGGCGAAGTTCTCTCAATCCGCTCAGACTGCGATCAAGGCTGCCGGTGGAAGTGTTGAGGTGATCGGCTAATGTTCCAGACATATATCAACGCGTTTAAGATCAAAGAGATCCGCAAGAAGATGCTCATTACGCTTCTGCTGATCGTGGTCTACCGGCTCGGAAGTTTCATTCCGATTCCCGGCGTCAATACGGTGCTCCTCAAGAGCGCCGTGTCGCAATACGACATTCTCGGCTTTCTCGATCTGCTCACTGGTAGTTCGTTCAGCCAGTTTACGATCTTTGCGATGGGTATTTCACCCTATATCAACGCGTCGATTATCATCCAACTCCTGACCATTGCGATTCCTGCATTGGAGCGCATGAGCAAGGAGGAGGACGGGAAGATCAAGATCGAGAAAATCACCCGTTATACCGGTATTGCGCTGGCCATGGTTCAGTCCATCGGTATCTTCATCGGCCTCGGTACCCAGTATCTGGTCGACACCAGCTGGCTGACGTATGCCACCATTGGCATTTGCTCCACCGCAGGTACCGCATTCTTAATGTGGTTGGGCGAGCGTATCACCGAGGACGGAATCGGCAACGGCGTTTCGATGCTGATCTTTGCATCCATCGTTTCGCGCGTACCCAAGACGTTCATCAGCCTCGGTCAACAGCTCTTCGTCGGTACGCTTCCCATCTGGGAACTGCTGCTTCTGACGATTCTGGTTGTCGGACTCATCACGCTGGTGACCCATGTGGATCAGGCGCAGCGCCGCATCCCCGTGCAGTATGCAAAGCGCGTGGTCGGACGCAAGATGTATGGCGGACAGAGCACCTATCTGCCGATCAGGGCGAACTCCAACGGCGTTCTGCCGCTGATCTTCGCGCTCACGTTCCTGCAGTTCCCGGGCATGATTGCCCAGTTCAAGCCGGACGGCGCGTTCTATGCGTTCTATAAAACGTATATGGGCACGAACAGCGCGATCTACTACGTCATCTATGCGCTGTTGATCATCGGCTTCGGATTCTTCTATTCGAGCGTGACGTTTAATCCGATCGAAATGTCGAAGAACCTGCAGCAAAACGGCGGCTTCATCACGGGCATTCGCCCCGGCAAGCCGACGAGCGACTACCTCGGAAAGATCTCCGGACGCCTCACGCTGTTCGGCTCGCTCTTCCTCGCGGTGGTTGCGATCTTCCCTCAGCTGGCGATGAGAGGCATGGCGGAGAGCAGCGCGTTTGGTGCAACCAGTGTGCTGATCATGGTCAACGTTGCCCTTGAGACGACGAACCAGCTCGAAAGCCACATGCTCATGCGCCACTACAAGGGATTCCTTAACTAATCAAACACGCGGCTGGCGTTTTGCGCCCGCAAAGCTTACAAGCGGACAATGGCGTGCCGGTAACCTACCGGCGCGCCGGTTCCGCGGAAATGCGGGATGCAGCGCAAACAGCGAATGAACGGAACAAGCGAAGCAAATGCGCAGCAATGCGGAAACGCGCTTAGACCGGAGGAAACGCGATGAAACTGATTTTTTTAGGCCCGCCAGGCGCGGGAAAGGGTACACAGGCGGTCAAGATCGCCCAGACGTACCAGATTGCGCATATTTCGACGGGAGACATGCTCCGCGCCGAAATGCGTGAAGGAACCAAGCTCGGCAAGGAAGCCAAAGATTTGATCGATCGCGGCGAACTAGTGCCGGACGACGTCATCCTTGGGATGGTGAAGAACCGCATTCAAAAAGAGGACTGCAAAAACGGATTCCTCTTCGATGGATTTCCGCGCAAGATCGCGCAGGCGGAAGCGCTGGAAACAATCAGCGAGATCGACTACGTGATCAACATCGACGTGCCGGTTGAAACGCTCATCAAGCGCATCAGCGGACGGAGAATGTGCGCATCCTGCGGGGCGGCGTACCATGTGTCTACCTATGCGGAGCCAAACTGCGTTTGCGGTGCGGCGCTGTATCAGCGCGAGGACGATAAGGAAGAAACGGTGCGTAACCGCCTCGTCGTCTACGAACGCTCGACCAAGCCCCTGATCGATTACTACATCAAAAAGGGCCTGCTGCATACGGTAAACGGAAATGCGGATATCGATACGGTTGACGCAGCAATCCGCGCGGTGCTTTCAAAATGAGCGGGATCACGATTAAGTCCGCTTCCGACATTGAAAAGATGGACGAGGCGGGGCGCATTGTAGAAGAGACGCTGAACCTGCTTGCGAAATCTGCCGAGATCGGTATGACGACGCAGGAGTTGGACGACATCGCGGCTTCTTACATCAAGAGCCGCGGCGCGGAAGCCTCGTTTCTGAACTACAATGGCTATCCGAAGAGCATCTGCACCTCGATCAACGCGCAGGTGGTTCACGGAATTCCCGGGCATGTCCGCCTCAAGGACGGAGATATTCTTTCTCTGGACGTAGGCGCGTGTAAAAACGGGTTTCACGGAGACGCAGCGCGCACGGTGCTCATCGGCAACGTGCCGGAGGAGACGCAAGAACTCGTCCGCGTGACGAAGGAATGCTTCTTCGAAGGAATTCGTTTTGCCAAACCCGGTTGCCGTATCTCGGATATCGCAAGAGCGGTGCAGGCGCACGCGCAGGCACACGGCTACGGCGTGGTACGCGACCTGGTTGGACACGGGATTGGACGGCATATGCACGAAGATCCCGAGGTGCCAAACTTCTGGGACAACACGCGCTTCGGGCGCGGGGCAAGACTGGAAGCGGGCATGACCATTGCGATTGAGCCGATGATCAATCTGGGAACGCATCGCGTGTACCAGCTCGACGACGGCTGGACGGTCGTTACGGCGGACGGCAAACCTTCCGCGCACTATGAAAACACCGTACTGATCACCGAAGGGGAACCGAGACTTCTGACCCTGCACGAGGAGGAAGAGCGCGCATGAACGAACCGGTGATCGGCAGGGTTTGCACCTCGCGAGCCGGGCATGATAAAGGCAGAGCATTCCTCATCGTCGGAATAGCGGATGAGAACCATGTGCTTTTAAGCGACGGGGAAACGCGAAAACTTGCGCGACCGAAGAAGAAAAAGCTCTCGCATTTGCACATTGAGCCCCCAAAATCGGACGAAATTGCAAAAAAATTCGCAGAAAGTAAAGAAATACTGGACGCGGATGTGCGAAATGCGTTAAAATTATTCGGTTACAACATCGGTTAGATTCCGCAATACAACTTTGCGAAATCAAGGTTTGATCAAACCGTGTTGAGACAGACAAATTAGGAGGGATAGCTTGTCAAAACAGGACGTTATTGAAGTAGAAGGTGTCGTTTCGGATTCCTTCCCGAACGCTATGTTCGAGGTAAAGCTCCAGAACGGTCACAAGATACTCGCAACGATTTCGGGGAAGCTTCGAATGAATTTCATTCGGATTCTGCCGGGTGACAGGGTCACCGTGGAGCTCTCTCCGTACGATCTGTCACGCGGGCGCATCACCTGGCGCGGCAAGAACTGATTTTGAAAAGAGCGGCGTTTTGCGAAACGAGATGAGAACAAGTCTGGATTCATCAAAGCGCAGCTTTTTAGAAAAATGATTTTTCGACGATAGGAAGCGAAAGGAGAACCACCATGAAAGTAAGACCGAGTGTGAAACCCATTTGCGAGAAATGCAAGATCATCAAGCGCAAAGGCCGCATCATGGTTATCTGCGAAAACCCCAAGCACAAACAGAAGCAGGGCTGATTTTCAGGAACAAAACCGTCGGAGCGGCTGCGTAAGGGATGGGAGACCATGATTTACGTTTCCGGCGGATGCTGATATAAATAACCATCCACGACTATTTACGGAGGTAAAGGAACGATATGGCACGTATTTCTGGCGTTGACCTTCCCAGAGACAAACGGATCGAGTACGGCTTGACCTATATCTATGGGATCGGCCACAAGACCGCTTTGGAAATATTGTCCGCGACCGGTGTCGACCCCGACATCCGCGTCCGCGACTTGGCGGAAAGCGACGTCTCTAAACTGAGAGACTACATTGATCACCACGTCAAGGTGGAAGGCGATCTTCGCCGCGAAACCTCGATGAACATCAAGCGGCTGATTGAAATCGGCTGCTACCGCGGCGTACGGCACCGTAAAGGTCTGCCTGTTCGCGGACAGAGCACCAAGCAGAACGCTCGCACGCGCAAGGGACCCAAGCGCTCGCAGAGCGGCAAGAAACGGTAAGGAGGAAAAGCGATTATGGCAGCAGCAAAGCAAGTCAAGAAGACCGCCACCACGCGCAAGCGCCGCGAGCGCAAGAACATTGAGCGCGGGGCAGCGCACATCCGCTCCTCCTTCAACAACACCCTGGTGACCATCACCGACCTGCAGGGCAACGCCCTGAGCTGGTCGAGCGCGGGTTCGCTCGGGTTCCGCGGTTCGAAGAAGTCCACGCCGTTTGCAGCGCAGATGGCGGCGGAGACCGCCGCGCGCGGCGCGATGGAGCACGGCCTCAAGACCGTTGAGGTCTATGTCAAAGGCCCCGGCTCCGGCCGTGAGTCGGCAATCCGCGCCCTGCAGACCGCAGGCCTGGATGTCAACATGATCAAGGACGTGACGCCCATTCCGCACAACGGATGCCGCCCGCCCAAGCGCAGAAGAGTTTAAGGAGGGAAAGCGATATGGCAAGATATACCGGTTCCGTCTGCAGGCAATGCCGCAGAGAAGGCACCAAACTTTTCCTCAAGGGCGATCGCTGCTTCAGCGAAAAGTGCGCGGTCAACAAGCGCCACACCCCTCCGGGAATGCATGGACAGGGCAGAAAGAAGCAGAGCGAGTACGGCATTCAGCTTCGTGAGAAGCAGAAAGTCCGCAGAGCATACGGCGTTCTGGAATCCCAGTTCCGCAAATATTACGACCTCGCGACCAACATGCGCGGCATCACCGGCGAAAACATGCTTTCGCTGCTGGAGCGCCGCCTGGACAACGTGGCTTACCGCCTCAACTTTGGCGATTCCCGCCCGATGGCGCGCCAGATGGTGACCCACGGCCACATTTTGGTCAACGGCAAGAAGGTCGACATTGCTTCTTACCAAGTGAAAGAAGGAGACGTGGTCTCCGTTCGCGAAAAGAGCAATGATGTCGAATTCTTCAAAACCCTCAAAGAGCAGGGTGCAGCCAGAACCGTGCCGAAATGGCTCGAGCTGGATGCCGAAAAGCTCACCGGTAAGGTCGTCGTTCTCCCGTCGCGCGACGATATCGACTTGACGATCGAAGAGCACCTCATCGTTGAGTACTACTCCAGGTAAGCCAAGCTGATTTGGCGGACCGCAACAGACAAACCGAAGGAGGGTAAGCAATGCTGGAGATCGAAAAGCCCAAACTCGAATGTGTTGAACTAACGGATCACTACGGCAAATTCGTCGTGGAACCGTTGGAGCGCGGATTCGGCACTACGCTTGGCAATTCCATGCGTCGCGTGCTGCTCTCAAGCCTGCCCGGTGTGGCGGTGACGAGCGTTCGCATCGACGGTGTGCTCCATGAGTTCTCGATCATCGATGGCGTAAAAGAAGACGTTACCGAAATCATTCTCAACCTCAAGGAGCTGTGTTGCAAGCTGTATTGCGACGGCCCCAAGAAGGTGATTATCGACGCAACGGGCGAAGGTGAAGTCAAGGCGAAGGACATCCTGCCGGATTCCGACGTGCTGATCATCAACCCGGAGCTGCATATTGCAACGCTGGATCGCGGCGCGAAGCTCCACATGGAAATCATGCTGGAAAATGGCCGTGGCTATGTCCCGATCGAGCGCAACAAGCGGCACGATATGCCCATCGGCGAGATCGCCGTGGATTCGATTTTCACGCCCATTGAGAAGGTCAACTTCACCGTTGAAAACACGCGTGTTGGCCAGATTACGGACTTTGACAAGCTCACGCTCGAAATCTGGACGAATGGCAGCATTAAGCCAGACGAGGCGGCTAGCCTCGCGGCAAAGATCCTGACCGAGCATCTGGCGCTCTTCATCAACCTCACCGATCACGTGGTCGGCGTGGAAATTCTCGTGGAGAAGGAAGAGAGCAAAAAAGAACGGATTCTGGAGATGAATATCGAAGACCTCGATCTCTCCGTCCGCTCCTACAACTGCCTCAAGCGCGCGGGCATCAACACGGTTGAAGAGCTTGTGCAGCGCGACGAGGAAGAAATGATGAAGGTTCGTAATCTTGGCCGGAAATCGCTCGAGGAAGTTCAGGCAAAACTGAGTGCGCTGGGTCTGTCGCTTCGCGCACACGATGAATAAGAGGAGGAAGCACAATGGCGAACCGCAAACTGGGTAAGCCCTCTGATCAGCGAGTCGCTCTTTTGAGGAATCAGACCACGGCGCTTCTTTGGAACGGTAAGGTCGTCACGACCGAAGCGCGCGCCAAGGAGATCCGCTCGATTGCCGAAAAGATCATCACGCTGGCAGTCAAGGAATACGATAACAGCCAGACCGTAGAGAAGGAATCCCGTAACGAGAAGGCGCAGATCATCAAGCGCGAAGTCGTCAACGACAAGGCGAGCAAGCTCGCCGCTCGCCGCGCGATCATGGCGTATGTCTACGATATTCCCGAACCCAAGCAGGCGAAAGAGAACAAGAGCGAATACGCTGAGCGCACGAAAGACCGCGCGCATCCAGTGGTAGAGAAGCTCTTCCGTGATCTTGCGCCGAAGTATGCAAAGCGCGCAGAAGCCGGCAGCAAAGGCGGCTACACGCGTATGTATAAGCTCGGGCCGCGCCGCGGAGACGCAGCGGAGATGGTCGTCATCGAACTTGTCGACTAAGGCTGAAACCAAGCAACACAAACAAACCCGTCGGGTAACCGGCGGGTTTTTGCGTATCCGTGAAGACGCAGCGCGCTCTTCTGCTAGGCTTCGTTTTGTTCCAGGCGGGAGCGGAACGCAATGCACTCCTCATCAAGCAACATGCCGCCGCGAATGACATAGGCTTGTTCCAGCGCGGTGACGGGCTTATTTGTGACGATGGCGTCGATATAGGGCGAGAAGCTGCGGCTGATCACCTCGCTCACCGTGCGATATGCCATCGCAGGCGTGTTATCGACCGAGTAGTGCAGCACGCCGTCGACCGAGTAGACCGGATCATCGAACGTCGTCGCGCGCGAGGTTTCAATCTCGAGACAGGCATCGCAACTCACGTCGATGATCATGCTGCCTTGCTTCATGCGCCGCAGGTCGGATCGGTAGATCAATCGATCGTCACGGCAGGTATCCCAACGAACGCAATTAACGATCACGTCGTATTGTGTCATATTCTCACGAAAGAGGGATTCCATCTTGCGCGTATAGATGTCGACACGGGCACCAAGGCCGATTAGGATGCGAAAAGCGCCGTGCGCGGTCATTCCGTTTCCAATGATGGCGACGCTGCAATCATACGGCATGCGCCCGTAATAGCAAAACGCATGCAGAATCGCTGTTTCGCCGGCGAGCTCGCGGTTTCGGTAAAAGAGATAGCGACCGTTTTCCATAATGTTTTCCCATGCTAAAACGGAGTGCTGGCCTGCAATCGCGGCATCCGTGAAGTCTGGTTTTTGCAGGATGTGCGACCAACCGATCAGCGTTTTTCGAGGCGTGAGTTGGCTCATGAAGTCCGAGTCGCCAAGCTTTACGTCCACGAGTGCGTCGCAGCTTAACACCTGCTTTCTCGGCGCAACCGAAACGCCCGCGCGAAGATAATCGTCATCGGAGTAACCCAACGCGTCCCCATAGTTGTGCTCGACAACAATCATCGAACGATGCTGAATTTGCTCTGCGTCTTTGGGAATCAACGCCCGTCGCTGCTCGTGATTTTTGTGGCTGATCACATAGCCGATGGTTTTCATAAGCCGCCTCCCTGTTCTGCTTTTTGTGTGTGTTTCCTCCGTCGTATGATTTTGAATGGAATGATGTGATAGATGACTTGTTTCCTGCTTTTATTGTATCGCATGAGGCGAAGCCGGATGTGTCAAATGATCAAAATGATTGAGGCAAGTTTGAAAAATTCGCTTTTTATGCGTTTTTTGACGAGGCTTCAGATGAGGCTTCTATAGAGATGATTGAAGATAAGGCTTTGATATTGTAACTTTTTTCGCAACAAGAGAGGCATTCTACAAATCTACGTTGCGCTATGATATAATAATTGCCACGTGGTGATTTTTTGGTAAAAATCAGCATTACATTCATCGAGGAAGACACTTGGATTGAGAAAAACATCCATGACGAAAAAGATAGCAATTGCGATCATTGTAGCGGTTATGCTGCCGCTGCTTTTTGCGTGTTCGCAAAAAGCCACCGTCGACAGCAGCGCGCTGGTGGTCAACGAGGTGGTCACCAGCAACAAGCGTTCGCTGGTGGACGAGTCGCTCGGTACGCCGGACTGGATTGAGCTTTACAACTCGGGTTCGGTCGCGCTGGACCTCTCCGGCTATGGCGTATCGGACAACCTGCGCAAGCTGCATAAGTTTGTCATACCCGAAGGCACGACGCTTGGACCAGGCGAATATCTCGTTCTCTATGCGACCAACGCGACGGAAGACCAAACCAATCCGATGATCACAAACTTTGGTTTGAGCAAGAGCGGCGATTATATCTTTATCACCGACGCATATTTCGGACTCGTCGCGCAGATGCAGGTTCCCGCGCTGTATACGGATGTATCCTATGCGCGCGCGGCAGACGGCACTTACGGCTATTGCGGCGTACCCTCACCGGGAGCCGCGAACGACAGCCCGCTATTTACAACATTGGACTCGGTATTCTCTGCGCAAAATCTCAATGCGCTTTCGATCAGCGAAGTGATGCCGAGCGACGACGCGAGCGGTTACCGCTGGGTGGAGCTGCGCAACAACAGCGACAACGCGATTCAGCTTGAGAACTACTGTCTCTCGGACGATGAAACGAAACCTCTCAAATGGCAGATTTCTTCCGGTACCGTACCCGCGGGCGGCTATGTCTGCATCTATCTATCGGGACTCGGCAGCGACGGGAAAGACGGAATCCATGCGCCGTTTCGACTCAGCAGCGAGGACACGACGGTTCTCCTTTCCGATTTGCAGGGTAACTTGATCGACCGGATCAGTTGGCAAACGGGTGTTCCCGGCGGCGTTTCGGTGGTTAAGGACGCGACCGGAATGGCGGTCTATACCGCTTATCCAACGTTTGAGGCCGCAAACAGCGACAAGACATTTTCCTCGCTTGAAATGACGGTGATGGATCAGTCCGATCCCATTCATATCAACGAGGTGCTCAAGTATAATACGCTCTCCGCAATCGACGCGGACGGCGACCGCGAGGAATGGGTCGAGCTGAAGAATTTCTCCAACGAAGCCCAAACACTGCTCGGCTATTTCCTCTCAGACAATTCGGACGACCTCTATAAATGGGCGCTGCCGGATGTAACGCTCCAACCCGGCGAGTGCAAGGTGATCTTCCTCTCCGGCAAAGATCGCACAAGTGGAGAACTGCACGCAAGCTTCGGGTTGACCGACGATGAGAACGAGGTGTTCTTTACAACGCTCAGCGGTATGAAAACGGAGAGTATGTCGCTCGCCGGCATCACGCGGGATAACATCTCGGTTGGTTTGGACAGCGGGCACAACATTCGATATTTTGCAACGCCGACGCCGGGCAGCGATAACGTACACGGATTTGAAACAGCCGACCAGATCGGCTGTTTCGACAATACGGGGGTATTTTTCAGCGAGGTCTGCGCCGTAAACGAGGTGAAGAGCGGAGAAAACGATTGGATCGAGCTGCACAATGGCTCGGAACGTGCTATCGATTTGACCGGCTGGACACTGTCTGATGGCATCGACTCGACGAATCCCTACACATTTTCCGGCGAAACGATTGGCGCGGGCGACTATCTCGTCATCGAGTGCACCAACTCGTCCGTGAAGCAGGGCGCGGGGATCGCGCCGTTCTCGATTTCGGCCGCGGGCGAAACACTGATTTTGAAAAACGCGGAAGGAACGCTGGTAGACGCGTTTGATTCCGGCGTACTCACGCCGGAGATTACGAGCGGCAGGCTGGAAAGCGACACCGCCACCGCGCGCGTGTTCTTTCAAAGCCCGACACGCGGCAAAGAGAACAACACGGACATCACTAACGGTGTTGCTCCACAACCGGTGTTTTCTGATCTGACGCTGTATCACAGCAGCGCGTTTTCCGTAACGATTTCCTGCGACGATCCCAACGCGGAGATCTACTATACAACGGATGGAGACGAGCCTTCGCTCGATTCAAAGAGATATACGGAGCCCGTGCAAATCAGCGCGAATACGCCGCTGCGCGCGGTTTCCTTCGTCAGCGGAAAACGAGCCAGCGAGATCACGACGGCAACCTATCTGTTTGAGGAGCCGCATACCGTACCCGTGATCTGCATTAATGGAAATCCTGACCGCGTACAGGCGGTTTTGCGCGTCGACGATAAATTTAACAAGATCGAACGCCTCGCGAACATTTCGTTTTACGAGCCGGATGGAACGCTCGGGGTTTCATTCCCCGCAGGCATCAAACCCAAGGGAGCGGGAACCATCATCTATTCGCAAAAGTCGCTCAGCATCAACCTCCGCGCGGGCTACGGACAGAGCAAGGTGACCTATCCGTTCTTTCCGGGTTACGAGGTTGACACGTTCTCCGCGCTCGTGGTGCGAAACGGCGGACAGGATTGGAGCGCAGCGCGCATTCGCGACGCATTCACAAACAACCTCGTCGAAGGAATGAACCTCGACAACTCCGCGTCGCGTCCCGTCGTCGTATACATCAACGGCAAATTCAACGGGCTTTACGATCTCAACGAGGAGCAGAACAGCTCGTTTTTGGAGACGCACTACGGCGTGGACGGAGACACGGTGGAGTTCATTCGCCGCAACTCGGCGGCAATCAAGGGCGGCAATAAGGATATCAAGCGCGTGCGTGCCTTTGCGGAGAATGAGAAATTGAGCGACGACGCGGTGTTCGCCGAGTTTTCGCAGTGGATTGATGTCGACTATTTTACGGATTACTTCATCGCGCAGACGTATATTTGCAACAGCGATATGTTTAACCAGAAATATTGGCGTACGACGGACTATAAGGTAAAATGGCGGCCGGTGTTCTTCGATCTCGACTTTGCCTATAAGACCGCGGCGCGAGACATGATCGGGCAATATTTCAACGGCAATGGCGTGCCTTCGGCAGATGGGTCGCTGACATATTTCGAAATTTATATCGGCTTAAAGAAAAATGCGGCGTGGCGGGACTATTGCGTGGATCGCTACGTTCAGGTGGTAGAACAGTATTTTAATGCGCAGCGTGCGACGGCGTTGTTTGACCAAATGGTTGCGGCGCTCAGGCCCGAAATGCCGCGCCAGATCGAGCGTTGGGGGAAACCCAGCTCAATGCGCGCGTGGGAGGACAGCGTTGCGCAGATGCGCTCGTTTATCGAGCAGCGGCCGGATTACGCGCTGGAGAACATGCGCAAGTATTTTGGCGTTTCGCAAGAAAAGCTGGATGAGCTCATCGCAAAATACAAACAATAAGATCATTCTGTTGATCAGGCAGTCGCAACAATACGCGGCTGCCTTTTGCTCGAACCCGACACACAGAAAACACAAGCGAGGGAAGAATACAGCGGTAGAACAGATATGAACGTGGGATGAAACATCGGGCAAACGCCCGGCGTTCATTTACACTCGATTGCGTTCATGCTAAAATAAGATGACTATATGTAGGCAGGTAATTGCATGAGAATTCTCGGAATCGACCCCGGATATGCCATTTTAGGCTATGGCGTGGTGGATGTTTCGGGAACGAAGCTTGCGCCCGTCGATTACGGCGTGATCGAGACCACGCCGGACGAACGCCTGCCGGAGCGGCTCAACCGCCTGTATGACGGCACACGCGCGCTGCTTGAGCGGTTTCACCCCGACATGGCGGTGTTTGAGGAGCTGTTTTTTTACCGGAATACGACGACCGCCCTCTCCGTCGGCGCAGGGCGCGGGGTTGCGATTCTCGCGGCGCAACAGGCAAACATTCCTTTATACGAATACACACCCATGCAGATTAAACTCGCGGTCACGGGAGACGGACACGCGGACAAACGCGCCGTGCAGAACATGGTAAAGCTTTTACTCTCGTTGAAAAGTATCCCCAAGCCGGACGACGCTGCGGATGCGCTCGCAGCCGCGATTTGCCACGGCTGCACGATCGGCCCCGCTGCGGAAGAATATCGCATTCGATAATCAGCGTGTGTTTTTTTAAAACGCACTCAAGACGGAGGAAATGATCCTTGTACGCATATATCAGCGGAATTGTGGATGAACTGCTGCCGGATCGCGCCATATTGGAGGCGGGCGGCGTGGGGTACGAGCTCTTTTGCAGCGCGCTCACGCTCAAGCGTCTAAAACCCGGACAAAAGGAGCGGCTCTATACACACCTGCATCTGGCGGAGGGCATCATGGCGCTCTACGGCTTCTATGAGCCGGCAGAGAAGGATATGTTCCGAAGGCTCTTAACGGTGACGCGCGTCGGCCCGAAGCTTGCGCTCTCGGTGCTCTCGGTTCTGTCGCCAAGCGACGTTGCAATCGCGATTGTAACCAACAATGCGGCTGCCTTTGACCGCGTGAGCGGCATGGGCAGAAAGACGGCCCAACGCGTACTGCTAGAGCTCAAGGAGCGCGTCGAAACCAGTGAAATGCTGTCGGGCGGTGCAAACCTGGACGCGCCGGATATCCGCTCGGAAGCGGTTGCGGCGCTTGTTTCGCTGGGCTACGACGGGCTCGCCGCGGGCAAGGCGGTTGCGGCGGTAGAGCAGGCTGAGAGCGTAGAAACGCTCATCACCCAAGCACTGCGCAAAATGGCAAAATAGAAACTTGGCTCAATAGATTTAGCTCGATAGATAAGGATAAGAATGGACGAACGCCTGATCAGCTCCTCGATGCGCGAGGAGGACGTAAAAACAGAATATTCCCTTCGCCCGCGCATGCTGAGCGAATACATCGGTCAACACGCGGTGAAGGATCACATGCGCATCTACATCGATGCGGCGCTCAAGCGCGCGGAACCGCTCGACCACGCAATCTTTTATGGCCCGCCGGGGCTGGGGAAGACGACGCTGGCGGGCATCGTCGCAAACGAGATGGGCGTGTCTTTGCGCGTCACCAGCGGCCCTGCGATTACGCACGCGGGCGATCTGGCCGCACTGCTCACCAACCTTGCGCCGGGAGACGTGCTGTTCATCGACGAAATCCATCGCCTCAACGCAAACGTAGAGGAAGTGCTCTATCCCGCGATGGAGGATTTTGCGCTCGATATCATTATTGGAAAAGGGCCGTCCGCGCGGAGCATCCGGCTGGATTTGCCAAAGTTTACGCTCATCGGGGCTACGACCCGCATGGGGCTTTTGACGTCGCCCCTGCGCGATCGATTTGGAATTAAAGAGCAACTCGCGATGTATGATTCAGAGTCGCTCAAAGAGATCATCATTCGAAGCGCGCGCATACTCGGCATCGAGATCGCCGAAGAGGGCGCGGTGGAGATCGGCTCCCGCGCGCGGGGAACACCGCGCGTTGCCAACCGTCTGCTCAGGCGCATTCGCGACTATGCGGAGGTTCGAAAAAGCGGATTTATCGATCTGGAATCCGCCAAAGAGGGCTTAGATATGCTGGGCGTCGATGAATTGGGTCTGGATGAAGTAGACCGGCGCATGTTGCAGACCATGATCGTGAAATTTTGCGGCAGACCCGTCGGACTCGACACCATCGCCGCGGCGACGGGTGAGGACGCGGCGACGATTGAAGACGTTTACGAACCCTATCTGTTACGCCTCGGATTTATCGCAAGAACGCCGCGCAGACGAATCGTTATGCCGGCTGGATACGCGCACCTTGGGTACCAAAGCGATACGCAGCAGTTGAAACTGGAGGTTGAGGAATGAAACGCAGGGAAATGAAGCTCCTCTTAGAAGAGCGTTTT
>JAQVML010000058.1 GCA_028703645.1 Eubacteriales bacterium | reverse complement strand
GTACGAAACTTTCCGGCGAAGCGGAACATCGCGCGAAACTTCTCGGGAAGTAGCTTTATCGCGCGCTCATCCGTGAAGTAGATCGTTTGCTCATGCGAGATACCCGCCCCAAAAGCTGTCAGCTCATCCGCAGTGTCTACCCCCCAGCGAATTGCTGCGCCCGTCTTTTTCAGCGAAGGATGCTTTGCCGCCTGCTTTGCGGTCAGGTGCGAGTAGGCATCAAAAACAAACGTGACGTCCGTAAAGCGATCCCTCATCTTCAAAAACAGCATCTGCACCTCTTCCGGGCGCAGATACATCAGCAGCCCTTCCGCAACCACCAACAGGGGTTTGCCGTTTTGCTCGATGGATTCCATCCAGTCCCAGCGCGTCACCGAAGAACCAATCAAGCGGTATTGTTCTGTCTGCGGATAGAGTTGCCGCTTGATATCGATCACTTCCGGAAAATCCAAGTCATACCAAAGCCGGGCAGACACCCCCAAACGTTTTACCCTTGCGTCCAACCCGCAGCCGAGGTAGACGACCGTGCTTTCTGGATGCTTCCGTAAAAAATCGATACACCGTGCATCGATCAGCGCGCCGCGAACAGAGAGCATGATCTGCGTTTTTTTCTGAATCTTCAGCCGCGAAAAATCGTAGTGAATGGAACGCACCGCATCCTGCGCATACGTATCCTGAAAATATCCTTTCTGGCTCATTTGCGCGCGTCCATACAGAGGAATCAGCAGTGTTTCCATCTCTTCTTTGAGTTGGATTTCCACTACCCGCCTCCCTGTCGATTCATCCGCCGCTGCATGGCTTACAAGCGCTTGCTCGTTGGATTCTTGATTTTCTTTCGTTTGTCCATTCTTACATTCCATCGCGATACACCCTTTTTCTTGTCATGATGATTGTTTTCATCGAGCGCTGCTTCGCTGGCGTAGGCAAAGATGATGAAAAATCAGAAAACGCGCCGATGGTATTCAGCGCGTTATCCGTCTCTGATTGTATTGGAGCTACGCCAGAGAGTTCTCTCCTTCTTTGCGGTTGTCGATCTCGTGGATCATCCGGTCATAGTACTCTTCATCAATGAAGAATTTCTTCTTCTGGATGTAGAGTGAAATGATCAACATCAGCGCTGGCAAAAGCGTTGAAGCAAGTCTGACCCAAACCCGCATGGTCAACGTGCATTGATCGCGGAAATGAAGGTTCGCAGCGCTTTCCTCTCCGCTCTTGAGATCATCGATTTTAATGGAATATACTCCGTTTGCGACGGAGATCGAGCCAACGTCAAACGAACCGAGTCTGCCAAGCTCTGCCTGCGTTCCATCCGCAGCGGTTAAAATCACCATTGCGTCACTCAGAGCGGGCACATATTCCGGATCAATCTGGAATTTGCTCATGAGATCGTCCGCCGCGATCTGCGTACCGACCGCTGTCGCAACCTCTTTATATTCCGTCGTGCCTGCCGTCAGACCAACATAGTCTTTTAAATAGCTCTGCACCTGCGTGATATAGTAAGCCTGTTCAGCAGTATCGTGTTTATCAAAGAAGTCGCGCTGGGTTTCCAACGTACTGATCGATTGGCTCAGCAGGAACGTGCCGGAGATGGCAAGCACCAAAGTTACGATCAGCGTATGCATCGCCGCGGCAAACTTTGCCATAAACGGACGCAACGTGGAGACGACGGCTTCGTTACGCTCTCCATACTTATAATCGTTATACTCTACACAGTTGGTCATGTTGATGATGCATGTCATGTAGAAGAGGGACTGACCCGCAGACACCATCACGCAGAACAGGCAGAGAAGCGCAATGTTAAACGGTAAAATCGGCAACCACCCCATCACCGCAATGAGCGCATAGCCAATCACGGCAACAATGATGCTTACGTTTTGCAAGCGGTTCCTGCCGAGTTTGTTTGCCAGAGCGGGATACAGCACATTGACTGCGACCATCGTCACTCCGTATGCCACAACAACGTAGAAGTAGAGCGTACCGTTGTAACCGATCTCCATATAGAGAAGGTTTGCGATGAGCGCAATGATCAGCGTACTGCCGATGTTATAAAAGAGCATCGAGAGCGTCATCCAGAGCACCTGGTCGTTTCGCGCGATGGTCTTCCACATTTTCTTGAGCGAAATGTTTTCGCTCAGTTCCACCTTGCGGCGCGGTGGCTCTTTGACCGTGAAATAGAGCAGCGCCTGGCAGCCGATGAACACAACCGCAATCAGGATCGACACAAAGCGATAGCCCGCACGCATGTCGCCAACCGTCACCTGCGGGATGATGCCCTGCGCCAGAATCGCGCCGACGCCCGCAAACAGCACGGTCAGCGTGGTAATGGAGTTTCTCTCTTCCTTGATGCTCGAAAGGCTCGGCAGCATCGCCCAATAGCCGATGTCGTTCATCGTAAACGTGGATTCCCAAAGTAGGTACATCACCGTCATGAAGACCACGAATCGCCAGCCGGGAATGCTCTGGATATTGAACATCGTTATGATGACCAACCCGCAGAGAATTCCGCCAAGCAGAATCCATGGGCGGAACTTACCGTTTTTAAAGTGCGATCCTTCGATGATCGCGCCCATGAGCGGGTCGTTGATGGCATCCCAAATGCGTCCGCCGACGCCGATGATCAGGCTCAGCGTCGTAAACTGCGCGAGTGTGAGCGAAACGCCAAACTGGATATAGATCAGCAGAAAGGAATCGATCAGAGAATAGCTCATGTCTCGGCCGATGCCGCTGACGGAATAGAACCATTTATTGCGATTGAAGGTCTTTTTACGAAGCAGTTCTACTGCGGATTTCGCTTCCGCCACGGTTGCTTCTGGTGCCACCTTTGTCTCCATTTTCGTATTGCTCCCATCCCAAGAATTGCAATCTAATGAAAAGTTGGTTCGGTCAGGCGACCGTCTGAAAGAAAGCGTATCATACTCCGTTCACAATGACAATGGGTCTTTCTGATTCTGTATGCATTGTCCATTTATCGCCGATTCGGGTACAAAAAACGGGCGGTTGCCCGCCCGAAAACGCCTTGTCTTACACCAAAATCTCGCCGGTAAACACAATCTCGGCAGGGCCGGTCATGTACACGTGGTTATCCTCCGCCCAGTCGATGTGCAGCGTGCCCAGCTCAAGCTGAACATCCACGCTTCGCTCTGTCTTTCCGTTGAGAAAGCTTGCCACAGCCGCCGAGCAGGCGCCCGTGCCGCAGGCAAGCGTCGGCCCGCAGCCGCGCTCAAACGTGCGCATCACGAGCGTATGCTCGTTTACCACCTTGGCGAAGTTCACGTTTGTGCGCTTGGGGAACACGCTCGCGTGCTCAATCTCCCAGCCCATATTCATCCATTTTTTGTCGGTGGGATCGTCCACATAGATCAGCGTATGCGGAACGCCGACCAACACGGTGGTATAGCGCAGGGTTTGCCCTTGCACCGTGAGCTCGCGGTCGATGCAGCGCCCTTCGCCGACGACGGGAATCTCCGCGCATTCCAAATACGGCTCACCCATGTCTACGGTTACGCCCGAAACCTCGCCGTCTTTCATCACGAGCTTTGGTCGCATGATTCCCGCGAGCGTTTCCACCGAAAATTCGGTCTTGTCGACAATCTTTTGTTGATAGACGTATTTTGCGAAGCAGCGGATGCCGTTGCCGCACATCTCCGCTTCGCTTCCGTCTTCGTTGACGATGCGCATGCGCACATCCGCGCTCACGCTGTTTTGTATAATCAGTAACCCGTCCGCGCCGATTCCGGTCTGTCGGTGGCAGAGCTTTTTGGCCAGCGCCGGGTAATCCCGCGTCTGCGTTCTTCCATCCAGAATGATAAAATCATTGCCCAGTCCGTGAACTTTGGTAAATTGCATTTTCGGATTTCTCCTTATTCTATTGCTACTCTATTGCTACTCTATTGCTTCTCTATTTCTGAGCCTATGTCATGTTGGAGGAACTGCATTCCTGCGTTTCTCCTTATCGGAACGTGTGGATATTCTCTCGCGGTCAGCCGCCCATGATCTCGACAAACGCTTCGTCGGCATAGCTGCGAACGGACTCCTCAAACCTGCGATACGCCGCAAGAAAGCTCTTCGCGTCCGGCGTGAGTTCCGCGCCGCCGCCGCCTTTGCCGCCGGTGACCGATACAAGAAGCGAAAAACCGAGATTGGATTCCGCAATCTTGACAATCTTCCAAGCCTTGCTGTAGGCCATGTCCATCTCGATTGTCGCCTTGCGCAGAGAGTGCAGGCGGTCAACCCGCTCCAATAGATCCGCAACGCCGGGGCCGAAGCATTTCTCTTCTCCGAAAATGCGGACGCTGACCTGACAGCGCAGCTGTTTGTTTGGCATAGCGGCCTCCATTTTTATGATAGCCAGGTTGAGGGGGTGAAAACCATCTTTTCTGTGAATTTCAGTTCAGCATTGCCGACCTTTGATTCGCACGTTTTCGGATATTATATCATACGATTCCAATCTAGCCAGCGCGCGTCGCGGTAAGTTTACATTTTCGCCTCCGTTGAAACGCTCAAATCGATGATTCCGGTGCACAATTGATACGATTTTCATCAAAAAAATGATAAAATGTATCGCATCAAACGTAAAATTACGCGACTCAACGTGTATGGTCATTGACAGCGTGAATGTTCATGGATAAACTTGCATATATGATCCCGCCGTATGAAAGCGAAATCCGCGCCCGGATTGCCGAGACGCTCGGCTGCGCGCTGGGACAAGCGCCCAAAGCGCGAAGCATCCATATGCCCGCGCGAGACGCGCACGCAAGCGTTCGCCCGCCGCAAGGCGGTAATGCAACAACACTGCTCGCGCTCGACTATAGCTTGCTATATGGTGCAACGCTCGTGGAGTCGGTTCGCGAACGTAACGGCTGGCTGCTGCTGGATTTTTCGCCCGCGTTCTTTTCCGCGCTGGTGGAGCGAATCAATGCCTCCACCCCCGCGCCGGACGCAGGAAGCGAAACTTACGCGCAAAACCGGATGCGAACACTATCGCGCCATGGCGGAACGGGCTGTCCGAACGTCCCTTCGTTTTACCGCGCATTACTGCTGGCGCTGCGTGCGCACGAAAGCGTGGCCGCCTATCAAAAGGCGGAGCGCGCGGCGCTGACGCTCTTTCACGAAATTCCTCCGCGGGAACGCCCCGCTCTTCTCGGTCAGTGCGGTGGATTCGGTGGCGCGCTTCTGCGGCTGTTGAACCCGGAGATAAACACCGCTCACGTTCTTTGATCATCTTTTTCGCCAGTGAAATCAAAGACGCTTTCACGACGAACCTGCTCAACCGGCAGGGCTATTTTCACATAAAGGAGAAATGTTTATGCAAATTACCTGGTACGGACACTCTTGCTTTCTGCTCACCAGCGAGAGCGGCTATTCCATTCTAACAGACCCTTGCGATCAGGAGACGGGCTATGAGCTGCATGACCTCGTTTGCGACGCGGTCACCATCAGCCATGAGCACCATGATCACAACTGCCTCGCCATCGTCGCGGGTTCACCGGAGATTCTCCGCAAACCCGGCGAGTTTCACGCAGGAGAAATTCCGGTCACGGGTTTCCCGAGCTATCATGACGACGCAAAGGGCGCAAATCGCGGAGAAAACGTCGTGTTTCTCTATCTAATTGACGGATTAAAGGTGCTGCATCTGGGCGACCTTGGTCATATGCTCTCGGACGAGATCATCGAACAAATCGGCGATATCGACATTTTGCTCGCGCCGATCGGCGGTGTGTTTACGCTGAATGCAAAGATGGCGACAACGCTTGCCGACCGCCTCAATGCAAAAGTGCTGATTCCGATGCACTACAAAACACCCGCGCTGCACTTTAACATTGAAGGGCTGGAGCCGCTGCTTGCCGCGAACGCGACGCGGCGGGTGCATCACCTCAACGCAAACACCGCAACCCTCACGCGCGAAACACTCGGCGACCGCAGACTGCTGATACTGGACTACAAGCGCAATTGACTTTTTGAGAGTGATTTTTTTAAATTCACCCTGCGTTACGGCATCGTTACATCGATCATCACGACAAAATCCGGGGGAATTTCCTCCGGATTTTTTGCTTGTTTTCGGGTGTTTTTCGTCGATATTTGCTTGAATTTTATCGTGAAATAAACGCCGGTGAACCCGAAACTAAAGTCAGTGTGTAACAAGAGTAAACGATCTGTAAACTCGCAATATCTGGTTATGTCAAGTCTTGTTTGATACTAGATATGGTGCTATGCTGAATTTGCGCCTGAACCAGGCGCCTTGTCTTCTCAAACGGCCTGCGCTTTTATAAACAAAGCATAACCAAATACACAGTATAAACATCGATAAGGGGCGGGATTTCCTATGGCAATTGGTGGTATCAATGACAACGCGATGAAGGTACTCGAAAAGCGGTATCTGGCAAAAAACGAACTGGGACACGTGACGGAGGACGTAGAGGGTCTCTTTCGCCGCGTCGCGCGCGCGGTTGCGGCCGCGGACGCGATCTATGATGAACAAGCGGATGTAGCGGAAACCGCAGACTCGTTTTACGAGCTGATGACCTCGCTGCGCTTTCTGCCGAATTCGCCGACGCTGATGAACGCGGGTCGTCCGCTTGGGCAGCTCTCCGCCTGTTTTGTGTTGCCTGTTGGCGACAGTATGGAGGAGATCTTCGAGGCGGTGAAGAACGCGGCGCTCATCCACAAATCCGGCGGTGGCACGGGCTTTTCCTTCTCGCGTCTGCGGCAAAAGGGCGCGACCGTTCGCTCCACGGGCGGCGTCGCAAGCGGGCCCGTGAGCTTTATGCGCGTGTTCAACGTCGCAACCGAGGCGGTCAAGCAGGGCGGCACGCGGCGCGGCGCCAACATGGGCATTCTGCGCGTGGATCACCCGGACATCCTCGAATTCATTCGCTGCAAGAGCAACACCAGCGACATCAACAACTTCAACATCTCCGTGGGTCTGACGGAGGCGTTCATGCGCGCCGTCGAGGCAAACGAAAACTATGACCTGATCGATCCCAAGACGAAACAGAGCGTTTCCCAGCTCAGCGCGCGCGCGGTGTTCGACGAAATCGTGGACGCGGCCTGGGCGACCGGCGAACCGGGAATCGTCTTCCTCGATCGCCTCAATCGAGACAACGTCGTTCCCTCCATTGGCGAAATTGAGAGCACGAACCCCTGCGGCGAGCAGCCGTTGCTGCCGTATGAGAGCTGCAATCTGGGTTCCATCGATCTCGTCACGCTCCTGAACACCGAAGACGATGTGGTGAAGTTTGATTTTGACCTGCTGAAAACCACGGTGGAGCAGGCCGTGCATTTTCTCGATAACGTCATCGACGT
>JAQVML010000057.1 GCA_028703645.1 Eubacteriales bacterium | reverse complement strand
CAGCCAACATTTGCACCGTTACAGTCCGTGTCCCATCCGGCAGAGACCGCGATGGCAACGCTTTTTCGGAAGTCGTCCCCGCCCATCTTGAGCGCCATGATGACGGAAAGGTGATTTGGCACCATCGGGCAGTTACCCTGATATTTCGCATAATTATGATTCTCTTCGATCCAATCGCGCACCGTTCGCCAGTCGCTGGCTGCGTCGCACTGCGCAATCACATCGTCAAGCAGTGCGTTGAGCTGCCTGCCATATGCATTGTCGCCAATATACTGGCGGCACGATTTCAGAAGGATATCCACATCCCGCTCGATAAACGCCATTGACTCCAGTGCAGCAAGATATACCGCGCATTCAATCGCGATGCCGTCGTGGCTAACCTGTGCGGCCTCTCTCGCCATCTCGGCCGCACGCGCGGGATTGCCGGGGTTCACCATCGCCCAGGTATCGATGAATATCTGGGAACCGATCTGCTCCGCAATCGCCATGCCATTCTGTTCACCGGAGCCGCTGGCGGGCGGCTGAATCCCAGCCTTTAAGCGAAGATAAGCCGAGTGCTCGGTTGAACGCGCAAGTCCGCCCCACCAGAGGATGGTCTTGTCTTCCACGATGTAGTTCAGCCACGCTTCGCCGATCTGCTCCGCTTTGATCTGCTGCGGATAGCCATTGTCCTCCAGTGCGCGATAGAACACAAACGTGCCGGAAATGTCGTCGTCCGGGACGATGAACGGCGCGCCCGTCTTGTGCGCCACATAATAATCAATAAACCCAAATTGCCGTTGAATCGCATCATAGCTCCAGCCTTCAACGGGGCGTCCCATATAGACGCCGATAATTTTCCCCAGGACGCCGGCATAGATTTTGTCGCGAAATTGCATTACACCCATATTTGTTTCACCCTCAGTTATCTTGTATTGTTATCCCTTCACCGCGCCGTTTGCCATGCCTTCGATGAAGCGTTTCTGCAGCAATAGGAACACCAGCACCATAGGGATGACCATGATGACGGCGCCCGCCATAATCACACTGAAATCGCGGGAGAATGTTCCGTTGAGATTCAGGAATTTCAGCGTTGCGGTAAAGTTTACCTCGTTTTTCAGCAGCGTTGTCGTCAGCAGATACTCATTCCACGAAAACAGACCGATGATACATGCCACCGTGATAATGCCCGGCGACACGATCGGCATGATGACTTTGGTAAGCACGTGAAAGGTGTTCGCCCCGTCGATTCTTGCCGCCTCCTCCAGTTCAAACGGTACTTTGAGGAAGTAGGTGCGCATAAGAAAGATCGGCATAGGCAGGTTCCATGCGGCGATCGCCACGCCAACGGCATAGACGTTTCCCATGAGCTTCAAATCAACAAACGTCGAATACAACGGCAGCATGAACATCTGGAGCGGCACCGTGGTTGCCAGCATAAAGTACAGCGTCAGCGGTCTCCATGTTTTAACTCGCCGAGTCGCAAGCACATACCCCATGGTTGAGGACCCGATCACTCCGGCGATGATTGCGCTCGCCGTCAGTTTGATACTGTTGATAAACCCGGTACCGAATTTTCCGATCTCCCATGTGTAAACATAGTTGTGGAAGGAAAACGAGGTTGGCCAGGAAAACGGATTGAGCATGATCTCCGTATGCGACTTGAAGCTGTTTAGAACGACCAGTGCCAGCGGAAACAGCGAGATAAGCGCAAGCAGGCAAAGAATCGATACCGCAATCCAAAACGCGACCGTCTTTTTTTGATTGCGCGAGCGCGTCAAAAGGCGTTTGCTCTTCATTCAATTGCCTCCTTCCGCGATAGCCATGTATAGAAATATGCAGCGACACTTCCAATCAATCCCATCGAGAGTGATACCGCAGCGGCTTTTCCAAACTTAAATGCGCTGAACGCGAGGGAATACGCATAGGTGCTGAGCACCTCTGTGGAGTGCGCAGGTCCGCCCTGCGTCAGCAGATAGATATAGTCATAGGTCATAAAGGAGTAGATCACGATCAATACGATCATGAGAGACACGGTCGGCAGAATGTTCGGCAGATAAATCTTGAAGAACAGTTTCCAACCATTCGCTCCATCCAACTGTGCAGATTCGAGCTGGTCGAGCGGGGTCTGTCTCAATGCCGCTAAGAATATCACGGTCAAAAAGCCCCAATAGTGCCAGATATCCACCATTGCAACGCCTAAAAGTGCCGTGCTCATATTGCCAAGCGGGGAGGTGATCTGCCAACCCGCCCGTTGCAGAAACCCAACCAATCCGGCATTCGGACTGAAAATAATGTTCAGCCAGATAATCGCATTCGTTGTCGGTGCAAGCAGGTAAGGAATCAGATAAATCGCTTGAAACGTTTTATGCCCGATTCTGTAATGCGCGATGAAAACCGAAGCAAGCATTGCAATGATAACTGGAACCGTTACAAAAAGAATGGTCCACTTGATATTGTTTGTCAGCGATTTCCAAAATACCCAATCGTGAAAAATCTCCTGATAATTCTGCAGCCCGATCCAAACCTTTGCCTTCGAGATGCCGTTCCACTTGGTAAACGAGGCAAATATCGTTTGAATCGCCGGCAGGAGGACAATCGACCCGCTCAGGAAGATTGCCGGTAGCGACAGCAGATGATATGCCAGTTTTCTTTCCCGAACATCTTTTCTCTTTCTCGTACGAACCACGGGTATACCCCCTACTGAATGTTTCGATACAGAACGCTCGATGCGGCGGCTGCGGTCCATGCCGCAACCGCCGCAGGAATCCAAATAGATTGTTTCTTAGTAAGCCGGTTTTGCGAGCGGGCAGATCAGCTTTGCCGCAACCTCGGCGTCAAGTTCCTTTGCGACTGTTGCGCAATACTGTTCCGCCGTTACCACACCCTGCCAAACGGTATCGATATCCGTGAATGCCGTCACCGTGGCCGGCGGGAAGAACGTGGAGGGATGATAAGCGAAGTTCCCCTTGTCGACATACGGAATCGCATTCTTCACGCAATCGATCGTGAAGAGTGAAAGTCCCGTCAGAGAGGAGGTGTCCACATTTGCCAGTTCTTTGATCGGGATGGTCCAGTATCCCGGCCAACCTTTGGTCATTTCAACAACGAACTCCGGCGTAAGCATATAATCCAGAATCTTTGCGCATTCATCCGGATACTGCGTCGCCGCATTGATCGCATAGTTGGAAGTCATGGATACATCATAGATCGGCTCGTCCGTGTAGGTGGACGGCATCGGAACGAATCCAACCGCATCCGGATTGTCGGCCAACGTGGACTGCGCGACAAACTGCGTATAGAGTGTCGGCGCCATGACCATTGCGCAGCGTTTGTCCGCTAAAAGCTGCATTACTTCCATCGAGTCGAGGTTCACGTAATCCTGTCCCGCGAAATAGCCTTTATTATACCAGTCTGCGGAGACTTGCACCGCTTTGACCATATCAGGCGTATCAAAGCTTGCGGTGCCGGACAGCGCGTTGTACATTGCAGACGGCGCCAGCGTGTGGTTGATGACCATTGAGCCGAAGTGGATATTGCACGGTTTCCACCCCTTGTTGCCTGCGCCAAGCGCATAGATACCGTCTGCCTGCGCCGCATCAAACAGGGTAATCATTTCGTCCCAGGTCTTCGGGGCCTGCCAGCCCTTTTCCGCGAAGAGTTCTTTATTATAGTAGAGTCCGCCGACGACCATCGCGCCGGGGATGGAATAGAGTTTGCCATCGACCGTGCAGGCATCATACATCACGCCAAGCACGCGATCTTTCCATCCATACTGTTGCGCGTAGGCGTTGAGATCCAGAACCAAGCCTTCCTGCGCATAAGTGGAGGTATAGGACGGGCCGGATGCATACACGATGTCCGGTGCCGCACCCGCCGCGAGTGCAACGGGGATATCCGTGTCAACAGTGTTGCGGAATTCCATCACGAGTTCATACTCGCTCTGAGAATTGTTATACCATCCGCACAGTACCTTTGTCATGGTCTCCTGATACGGAGTGGCTGCGCCCCAGAACCAGAATGTAATCTGCTTGCGGGCAGCATCGGTGGCGGGGTTCTCGGCTGCGGGGGCTTGCGTAGCCGCGGTTTCATCGGTTGACGCGGCTGCGCCCTGCGTCGCGGGCGGTGTGCTCGTGCAAGCAAACAACCCTAGCGTCATGAAACAAACCAACAAGATTGCAAGTGTTTTTTTCATTGTTCTTCCTCCGTTTTTTGTTTTATGCTCTCAAATGGTTAGCCGCGCAGCGCTATGCGGCTTTCCATCCGGATACCAATTGAATCAGCTTCTCCGCATATGCTTCCAGATCAACTCGGTTCACGGTTGCAATCGTTACCTTCCATTCTTCTGGTAAAGCGGAAGCGCCGGAGTATGCCCCGGCCATAGCCCCCGCCATAGCCGCGTTTGTGTCGCAATCGCCTCCGAGATTGACGCAATACTCCAACACAGGCTTTGCCGCGCCTTTTCCAAGAGCAAACATCGCGATCGCTGCGGGAATCGAATCCGCCGCAAGATCGCCGCCTCCGAAAAAGTCGTAGATATCCTGCATCGCCTGCTTCACATCACCGGCTTTTAACACCAACTCGTAGGCATACGCGATGCGCTTTCCTATGGATGGAGAAACGACGTCGAATCCGTAGCATCTGCCCTGCTCCGCAGCGTTGATGGTACCCTCAACGATTTTGCCGATGTTCTGTTCTCCACGTACGCACAACGCCGCTCCCCATGCAATCGCCGCCGCTGCCGAAATGCATACCCCCGTGTTATGCGTTGGCAAACATGCCAAATGCACGTCTTTGAGCATCTCTTCTATCGAACTGCCCCGGAGACCATGTATCATGCCGAGCGGGCTGATTCGCATCGCTCCACCGTTGGTGGTTGCATATTTTCCGCTCACTGAAATATCCGCTCCCTTTTGAATTGCTTTCAGTGCGCGCTCCGTGCTCGGCCCGAGTGGGCTTGCATACTTATTCTTCACGCGATCCGCCCATGCGATGATTTCCTGAACGACATCCTGCGGAACAACCCGCTCGTTACGAATGAAAGAATTGAGCAGCGCAAGCGCCTGTTCCGAATCATCTGTATATTCACCGGCCTTCAGACCGTCGTGGTAAATATGTCCCTTCTCTGCCGGATAAAAAGTATCGATCCACCCCCACGTTTTCCGGATATATGCCGGCGTCATAAAGGATGACGGAACGCCCAATGAGTCACCAATCGCCATTCCGTATAATCCACCTAAAACTCGCTCCTTTGTGTCCAATGTATTTCGCCCCTTTACATATATTGATAACCAAACTGGTTTTTCAGGCGCTCTTCCAGCCGTTTCCATGATGGCAGATTGGTTTGTCCTCCAACATTCTCCAACACAAAACTAGCGTTTGCTGCGCCATAATAAGCCGCCATGACAGCATCTTTCCCCATGACCATCGCGCTGACAATTCCGCTGCAGTAGGCGTCGCCCGCGCCGGTGGAATCGACGCGGTACTCTTCCTTTACAATCGGAATCTCAACTACGTCGTCACGCATGTACACCACACTGCCGCGTGCCCCACGCGTGACATAAAGCCGCAGGTTGGGGTTGTTGTCCAGTATGCGAACCGCTCCATCGCAATTGAGCGCCTTACAAAGTTGCTCGGCCTCATATTCGTTGATGATGAGTACGTCAATCTGCGGAATATATGGAATGATGCTCTGGCTCCCGATTCCCGTTATGACCGTTGTTTTATGTTCTTGGATCGCTTTATTCAGATAGGCTTTTGTAAAATGATTGAGCACGGGAGCGATGACGACGATATCCGCTAGGTCTCCGGGATCGGACGCAATCGCCGCATCCGCTGCGCCTGCATATGCAAAGCACATCGTGCTCCCATCGTTTTGCATATAGACCCAGGCACGACCGGACGGTACATCTGATACACGTGTTAAACGCGAGCAGTTGATACCAGCCGCCAACCATCTTTCCAGCATCTTTGTCTGAGGAAAATCCGAGCCGACGGGATAAAGCAATACTGGTTCCACCACTCCATGGGAAGCGAGCCCCGCTGCTATATTCGGAGCACAGCCTCCGGGTTCGAGGTCCATCGAAAACCAGTTGAGGGGTACGATCTCCCCCTTCTCCGGCAATTTGTCGAGGCGAAAAATATAGTCTCCGATTGCAGCTGCACCTACGACCGATACCGACTGCTTCATGTATTTCCCTCCGTGTATTTGTTTTATTGTATTACTTTTATAACATTATAAACACTATATCTCTTATCGTCAACTCAAATATACAAAATTATAGCAAACCCCTTATAAATAGGGGGTTTTGCTTGCATTCGGCCCATTAAATTAATATAATGAGAAAAAAGTGTCGAGGAATTTATGACAAAACCGATTGAAATAGACCGAACATCCCCTATCCCCGCTTATTACCAAATCGCCAGAGATCTGAGAAATCGGATCATCCGTCATGAGTGGTTGACCAACGAGCGTGTCCCGCCCGAATTGGAGTTGGCCGAACGATATGGCGTGAGTCGCATTACCGTTCGGCAGGCGATGGCGGAGCTTGAAAAGGACGGCTTACTCGTTCGCATGCGTGGGCGCGGCACGTTTGTCTGCGGCGATCCAACACCGTATGTCAACGACCTGAGCTACTCGATTGTATCGGGAGACCGGATTACGCAGGCCTATTCAGTAACCGCAAAAATACTGGAAAAACGCGTGGTGACCGATCTCTTTCCCGCGGTATCGGAGAATCTAAAACTCGCTCCGTCCGATCACGCGGTGTATATTAAGCGGTTGTTCTTTTTGAAGGGAAAGCCGTTTGCCATTGGGCAATCGCATATACCGGCCAAGTTGGCGCCGGGACTTGAGGACGAACCAATGGTCAACAATTCCATCTCCATTACTTTGGCGCAGAATTATAACTGCCACGTTTTACGTGTAGAAGACTATATCGAAGCCGTGCGCTCAACGCAAACAGAATGCAACCTGTTAAAGTGCGCTTACGATGCGCCGCTCATATTAATTAGAGGCGTTTCCTATTTAGAAGACGACATCCCTCTTGAGTATTCGAGTACCTATTGGTCCGGAGACACTGTTCGCCTGCATATTACACTGAATCATAATAAAGACGGCTTTTCTGTGGAGCCGTAAACAGATTGAAGGATTCCATTCTGTTTTCACCATTTATGCACTGAACTGTCTGCGAATACTAGTTGTCATTGAGGAATTCAGCTCGCATGCGTGCATGGAAACTTTTAATCGATCCATTCTCCCATAGGCTGCCAGGCTCGATATAGGTATGATAAAACCTGCATCTCTCAGCCATTTTCGAATCTCCCT
>JAQVML010000056.1 GCA_028703645.1 Eubacteriales bacterium | reverse complement strand
CAAGAGTTAAAACGTGCGTGCAGGCATCTATGTTTGTGATTTTTTATGTCGAAAGTGAAGTGGTTACAAATGGAAAATCAGTCCGAAGACGTGCCTCTTGGGCAAATGAAAATCGGCGTGACCTACAACCTCAAGCACGTCGAACACACCGCAGGAAATGCGTCGGATGAACAGGCGGAGTACGACAGCATGGATACCGTACTCGCCATCGAATCCGCAATCCGCCGTCTCGGGTACCGCACGGTACTGCTGGAAGCGGACGAAACGCTGCCGCAAAAACTGCTGCAGGAAAAACCCGATCTGGTCTTCAACATTGCCGAGGGGCGCGGCGGGCGCGCGCGCGAAGCGCAGGTTCCCGCGCTGCTGAACCTCTTTACGATACCCTTCACCGGCTCGGACGAAACCACGCTCTGCCTCTCTCTGGACAAAGCGTTGACCAAGCGCGTCCTTGCTACCTATCAAATTCCGACGCCGCGCTATCGCCTGTTTTCGCCGGGCGAGCCGATTCGCACGTCCGGGCTAACCTTTCCCGTTATCGTGAAACCAAACGCGGAAGGTTCCAGCAAAGGCATCGCAGACGTCTGCATTGCCAAATCAAGCGCGGAACTCAAATCCCTCGTTGAAAAAAACTTTTCACTGTATGGCAGCGCCGTATTGGCGGAGGAGTTCCTTTCCGGTCGCGAATTCACCGTCGGCCTACTGGGAAACGGGGAAACACTGCGTGTTTTTCCGCCGATGGAGATCGTTTACCACCGTTCCCCGATCGAAGGCTACAACGTCTACAACTACACCGTCAAGCAGGAATATCAATCCTACGTGACGTATCAATGCCCCGCCGAGATACCGGAGGCGATGGAGCAGGAGTTGATCCGGCTTTCGAAAAAGATCTTCTTTGCGCTGAACTGCCGCGATTTCGCGCGAATCGACTTCCGCGCGGACGAATCGGGCAAGATTTATTTCATCGAGATCAATCCGCTGCCCGGGCTCGCGCCGCATTACAGCGACTATCCCATGCTGGCGGAGTTCTGCGGCGTTGCCCACGAGGAGCTCGTTGGCATGGTACTCAAGGCGGGCGCGGCACGCGCAGGTCTGTGCCTCTAGAGCGGCGGTGAATCAAGTATGGAAGAACGTTGGAACGATTGGAAATGGCAGTTTCGCCACCGTATTACGACAACCGAACAACTTAAAAAAATACTTCCGCTCACTATTAAAGAAGAAGCGGAGATCAACACCTGCCTCGGCGCGTTTCGCATGGCCATTACACCGTATTACGCGTCTTTGATCGACCCAAATGATCCGAACGATCCTGTTCGCAAACAGGCGGTACCCTCCATCCTCGAAACCCACGCAGACGAAAACGACCTGTGTGACCCGCTCGGTGAAATGGCGGATAGTCCCGTGCCGCATGTGGTGCATCGCTATCCGGATCGCGTTTTGCTGCTGGTCACGCTGCAATGCGCCATGTATTGCCGCCATTGTACAAGAAGGCGCGCCGTTGGCGAAGAGGATAAGCCGATTACGGAAGCGCAGCTGCAAAAAGCGATCGCTTATATTCGCGCGCATCAGGAGATTCGGGATGTGTTGATCTCCGGCGGAGACCCCCTGACCATGAGCACCGAAAAAATCGAGCACATCATCGCTTCCCTGCGCGCCATCGATCACGTGGAGATCATTCGCATCGGCACTCGCGTGCCGGTCGTCATGCCCATGCGCATTACGCAGGAATTGACCGACATGCTGCGAAAATATCACCCGATCTGGATCAACACGCATTTTAACCACCCAAACGAGCTCACGCCGGAATCCGCGCGCGCCTGCGCCGCAATTGTGGACGCGGGCATCCCGCTGGGGAATCAGACGGTGCTGTTACGCGGAGTCAACGACAATGCGGATACGATGAAGCGTCTGCTCTTAGGCCTCGTGAAAATGCGCGTTCGTCCCTATTATCTATATCAATGCGACCTGAGTTGCGGCATTGGGCATTTTCGCACGCGCGTAGAGGTTGGCATCGATATCATGCATCAGCTCACCGGCAACATCTCCGGCTATGCGCTGCCGAAATACGTCATAGACGCACCCGGCGGCGGCGGAAAAATCCCCGTCGGCTACGAGTATGTGCTCAGCAAGGATGACCGCGAAGTGATCTTGGAAAACTATCGCGGACAGCGCTATCGCTACCCGCAACCCAAACAGTGACTGCACCAAATTCTAAAAAATTCCGGCAACGCTGTCGTCGATGCCGGAATTTTTCTTGCCTCGATTTTTCGTCATTCGTCTTCCGCCATCCAGTAGCCAACGCCAATCTCGGTGCGGATGTAGACCGGTTCCGCTGGATTCTGCTCCAGTTTTCTGCGAATGTTTGCCATGTTGACGCGCAACACCTGATGATCCTGAACGACCGCAGGACCCCAGATTTGCTTCATGATCGTGTCATACGTCATAACGCGCCCCGCGTTCCGGCTCAAGAGCTCGACAATCCGGTATTCGATCTGCGTCAGGTGAACGTCCTCGCTGCCGATCCAAACCCTTCGCTTCTCGTAATCAATCGTCAGCAGTTTCAGCCGGTAGCGCGGCTTTTGCGCAATCTCCAGTGCACACTCCTTCGCCTTGACGTGGCGCAGCGCGGTCTTGATGCGCGCAATCAGCTCTCCCGTGGAGAACGGCTTGGTGATGTAGTCGTCGGCTCCCAACTCAAAGGCGGTGATCTTGTCCCGCTCATGCGTGCGCGCCGAGACGACGAGAATCGGTACGCTCGACCACTCGCGCACAGAGGCGATGATCTTCTGCCCGTCGATGTCGGGCAGTCCAAGGTCGAGCACCACTGCGTCGGGACAATGTGAAGCAATCATCATCAGCGCTTCTTTGCCGTTGACCGCTTTCTCCACATCGTAGCCGTTCGCTTTGAGAATTGTGCCGATAAAGTCGCTGATTCCGTGTTCGTCCTCTACCACCAAAATTCGCGAAGCGTAGTCCATCTCTCACCCCTCCAGCGGAAGCAGTATGGTCGCGCAAAACCCGCCGTGAGCGCCGTTACTCAGACGCAATGTTCCGTCATGCGCGGTTGCAATCGCGTTGCAAACCGTAAGTCCGATCCCAGTCGTTCTGGTCGAATCTCCGTATCCGTCGCGTTCGATTCCTTTGTTCAACCGAAAGCGATTGAGAAATTCCGGCTTCATTCCGCAACCGTCGTCCGACACGCTGACGACCAGGTTCTTTTCTTCACACGTGACCGCAATTTTAACATAGCTTGCGTTTTTTGCGTGCAGCGCCGCGTTTTGCAGCAGATTGAGCAGCGCTTGTTCCATCAAAAGCGCGTCCATCGAGCAGATGACCACTTCGTCCGGCACGGTTACGATAACCGGAAGCGCGGGAAAGCGGGATTTGAATTTCTCTACGGCGGCGGCGACGATTTCCTCCACCACCTCCGGTGATTTGAGAATCTTTGCTTCGCTGCTCTCCGAAATGCGTGTGACCATCAGCAGGTTTTCCACGATTCGCCGCAACCACTGCGCCTCTTTTTCAATCGTCTGGTGCAACTGTTGCTTTTGAGATTCGCTCAGCGCCTCGCCGTTCTCCGAAAGAACCGCATTTGCGCCTATGATGGAAGTCAGCGGCGTGCGAAAATCATGCGATATCGCACGCAGTAAATCGCTGCGTAGTTTCTCTTTCTCCGCCTCCGCGCGCACCTGCTCCTGCCGCTTCATTCGCGTTGTCAACGCACTGGTCAGCATAGAGACGGAAACGAGCGCAACCATCGTAATTGGATACCCAGGCATTGAGAAGTTAAACTCAAAATAAGGGTAAGTAAAGAAATAGTTCACCGTCAATACGCCATAGAGCGATGCCAACAGCCCAAACAGATAACCGTTGGTCACGCGCGAAACCAGAAACACCGCGAGGATAAACAGCATGGAGACATATGCGTCGCTATGCTGCACATCGTCCATTCGATCGAGCAGCAAGCATAACCCCGTCACCACGGAAAGAATACCGATTGTGACGACGATGTCCTTTAAAATGATTTGAATGTGTTTCTTCATGTTGCAGCTATTCCCGGCGATATTGCTTGAGATTGAGCCTGTTTTTATTCAATCATAGACTGTGATATTTCTTTCGTTCGATCCTATCTTATCACAACGCAAAACCGTTGGATAGAAAATGAGTAAAAAGAAAGAACACCGCCATTTTGAAAAAACGACGGTGTTTTTTGGTCTGTCTTTTGGTTACTTTTTCTTTTTCTGATCGGCCCATTCCATGAGGAAATAAACAAGCGAGCAAACGGCAACGATGCCAAGAAAAGTGAGTGCAATTCCCATATTCAGTTCCTCCTATGATTTCGTTGTCTGTATGCTACCGTAAAACAAACACGAAATTCAATTGCTTCGGAAGAATCTTTATACGGCCTTTATGGAATCCGTCGAAATATTTATCCGGCTTTCACACGCAGGATCACAAACTTATTCTTTCGTCTCTTCCACTTTCGGGTCGATCCTGACCGGCGGGTTCTCCCTCTTTCTTGCCGCGCGATCCTGCGCGTCCATCGTGGCGCCAAGCGCAAGCCCCGCAGCAAGCCCAATCGTCAATCCGGTCAGTTGACTGCCAAAAAAGCTTGACCCGAGCGCAAGCCCCAGGCAAAGGCCGATGCACAGATAAAAAGAAATCCACGCGCTCGCCGGTCGCTCAAGCTCCCAGGCAAACGCACCTTCAACAGGGCTCTCCACACGATAAAACTTCAGCTTCTTTAATACACAATTCAGAGCTTCATTCTTTTCATCTGCCAGCACGCTGATGAAATATCCTTCCGTGCTGCCGAAAGCCCAATTGCAAAGCGCCTCAATCGCCTCTTGCCCATATCCGTATCCGCGAGAGTCGGGATAGATGTTGAGACCGAGTTCAACCGTTTTATTCGTCGGCAATCCGTGAAACCCAAGCAGTCCGACATTGGTTCCATCCTTTTTTAAGGAAATACGCCAGCCGGTATACCAAAGCGCGTCTTCGGGATGTTCTAAAACGTTTCGACGCATCTCCACAATCCCACCACGCAAAAGCTCGTCGCTCTCGCGTGCTTCCTCTTGTGCGAGCTCATCTGCATTGAGCGGCGTCAACAAAAGCTGCTTGGTTTTAATTTGTTTCTGATCGATGATACGATACCGTTTCATACTTCTCCGTTGTCTTCGTTCTCTTTTTTGTCTGATTTCTTGTTTCGTTCGTTCAGATATTGCCGCAATACGCGATCACTTCGAATCACCGCTGTTTTTTGCGGGTATGTTCGCACGATGTTCCAGAAACCGTTCACGCGGGCGCGTTCTCTTCCTTTGTGCAAAATCCACCACGCAAACTCGAGATTCATCCGCTCAATACAACCATCCGCCATGCTCTCCCTCGTGTTCCCGCGAAACTCCCGGTGGCGTTTCAGCGCGCGAACCAGACAGGTCAGGCGAGGATAGTTGAGAAATATGATCTCGTCCGCATCGCGCATTCGCTCTTCGCGTAATAGATGCGTGTAGTTCCCGTCGATCACCCAGCTAAACTTCTGCATCTCCCGGCGAACGATCTGCCGCGCAGCTTCCGGCTCCCGCTCGATCCAGTTCGGTTGAAATTGCACGCGATCGAGGTAAAGCGGCTCTATGTTCAGTTCCTGTGCGAGTTTCTTCGCCAGCGTGGACTTTCCCGATCCGCTGAAGCCGATGATCGCGATTTTCATGATTTGCTCTCCATCATGACTTGTTCCGAAATCGCCCGCCGACGAGCGGCGGGCAATATATACGGTTTATTCGAGGAAGTCTTTGAGTCTCTTACTACGGCTCGGGTGGCGAAGCTTTCTGAGCGCTTTTGCTTCAATTTGACGAATGCGCTCGCGGGTTACGTTGAATTCTTTGCCGACTTCTTCCAGCGTGCGCGCCTTGCCGTCGTCGAGGCCGTAGCGCAGGCGCAGAACCTTTGCTTCGCGCGGGGTAAGTGAATTGAGCACGTCCATGAGCTGTTCTTTGAGCAGCGTTACGGCTACCGCTTCCGCCGGAGCGGGCGCATCGTCGTCCGGGATAAAATCGCCAAGGTGGGAGTCGTCCTCTTCACCGATCGGCGTTTCCAGCGAGACAGGCTCCTGCGCAATCTTGATGATCTCACGCACCTTTTCTTCGGAAATACCCATCTCTTTTGCGATTTCGTCCGGTCGTGGATCGCGTCCGTATTCCTGCACGAGCTGGCGATTGACGCGGATGAGTTTGTTGATCGTTTCCACCATGTGAACAGGGATACGAATCGTGCGCGCCTGATCCGCAATCGCGCGCGTAATCGCTTGGCGAATCCACCACGTTGCATATGTGGAAAACTTATAGCCCTTGCGATAGTCAAACTTTTCTACCGCTTTGATCAGACCCAGATTACCCTCTTGAATCAGGTCAAGAAAGAGCATCCCGCGCCCGACATAGCGCTTTGCGATGGAGACCACGAGTCTAAGGTTTGCCTCGGCGAGTTGATGCTTTGCTTCCGGGTCGCCGTCCGCCATACGCTGGGCGATCTCTACTTCCTGATTTGCGGTCAGCAGTGGTACTTTGCCGATCTCTTTGAGATACATGCGAACCGGATCGTCGATGTTGATTCCCTCGACGGCAGCCAGCGTATTTTCGATCTCCGCGATCTCCTGATTGATATCTTCCGGCATCTCAACATCTTCCACGATATCGATATTCAGCTCTTCCAGGTGATCGTAGACTTTTTCAATTTGTTCCTGATCGAGCTCCAGCTCCTCCAGCGCATCCATGATCTCCTTATAGGAAAGCATGCCCTTCTGTTTGCCGGACTCAATCAAGTCGTTCAATTTTTGCGCGCGCGCTTCTTTTCCTTCCACCGTACCCGTTCCTTTCAACTCATACCCCTCTTCCTCAGGTTTAAAACCTGCATTTCTCTTAAGTATTCCGCCCGTCGATCCGCCGATATTGCAGGATCAATCAGTTGACGTTTGATCTCTTCTATTTGTTCCGATAGATTGCATTTTTCAATCCGATTGAGGCAGTCCCTTGCCGCCTTTTCCGGCTCTGCACAGGTTGCCTCGTCTTTGAGTGCCTCACTCACGCGTTCGGCGTCTTCTTTCGTCATTTCGGCCATCAACAGCGGCAAATTCGGTTCTTCGCCATGCGCGTACGCCTCCGTTATCGGGGGTACTTACCGCCATGTTATGTGTGCTGGCATTTGCTAAATTATTCAGTTTCAGTCATGAGGAATATGTAACTCTATTACCAAAGTCTATTACCACAGCAATTGGTATGGGACTATCAGAGGAAATGGGTGGAATAGTAACAATTACTGTGGCTGCAATTAT
>JAQVML010000055.1 GCA_028703645.1 Eubacteriales bacterium | reverse complement strand
CACGCCGTCCTCGACGAGCTTCGCGGCAACGCGGAGGCCCTTTGCGAAGGTGTCCATACCCGCGATGTAGGAGAGGAAGAGGTCGTCCTCCTGGAAGGAGCCGCGGCGTACCTTTGCGTCAAAGTTCAGTCCGCCGGTCGTGAAACCACCCGCGAGCAGAACCTCATACATGGCAAGCGTGGTGTCATATACGTTCGTCGGGAACTGATCCGTGTCCCAGCCCAGCATCGGGTCGCCCGTGTTGGCGTCCACGCTGCCAAAGACGCCGTTGATGCGCGCCATATTCAGCTCGTGCTGGAAGGTATGCGCGGCGAGGGTTGCGTGGTTTGCCTCAATGTTCATCTTGAAATAGGGTTCCAGCTTGTATTTGCGCAGGAACGAGAGCACCGTTGCCGTGTCGAAATCGTATTGATGCTTGGTCGGCTCCTTCGGCTTGGGCTCGATTAAAAACTGTCCCGTAAAGCCGATCTTCTTGGCGTAATCCACCGCCATTTGAAGCAGCCTTGCGAAGTTGTCCAGCTCCAGCGAGGTGTTGGTGTTCAACAGTGTTTCATATCCTTCGCGCCCGCCCCAGAAGACGTAGTTTTCACCGCCGAGCAGCTGGGTGATTTCGATCGCTTTCTTGATCTGCGCCGCGGTATACGCAAACACGCTCGCGTTGGGAGAGGTGGAAGCGCCGTGGACAAACTTGTCGTCGCCAAAGCAATTGGACGTACCCCAGAGGCACTTGATGCCGGTGCGCGCCATCTCCTGACGAATGACCTCTACCACTTCGTCCAGAACGCGGTTGCTCTCCAGCAGGTTCGCCTGCCGGGGCGCGATGTCTGCATCATGGAAACAGAAATAGCCGATCTGCGCTTTTTCCATGAACTCAAACGCCGCGTGGACGCGTGCTTTTGCGCGGGCGATGTCGTCGGAGGTCTCGTCCCAAGGGCGGTAGATGGTCGGCCCGCCGAAGGGATCGTTTCCGCGATAGGTGAAGGTGTGCCACCAGCTCATCGCAAAACGAAGGTGGTCTTTCATCGCCTTTCCGGCGATGATCTCCGTGGGGTTATAGTACTTGAACGAGAAAGGATTTTTGCTTTTCGCGCCTTCGTAAGCGATTTTGCCGATCGGATCAAAGTATGCCATGGTGCGTGCTCCTTTGGTGAATTGCGTCTATGTCTCCATTCGATGGAAGAGCGGAATTCGTTCGCGTAAAGATCAGGTGAAGGACTTGACCGCGCGGCGCTTGCTGACGACGTCGAAGATAACGGCGACCAGAAGCACGAGGCCTTTGACAACTTTCTGGAAGTTACTATCCACGCCGATGATGTTCATGCCGAGGTTGAGCACGCCCATGAGCACCGCGCCGACGACCACGCCGCTGACCTTGCCGATGCCGCCGTAAGCGGACGCGCCGCCGATGAAGCAGGAACCGATGGCGTCCAACTCATAGTTGGTGCCCGCGGCGGGGTTTGCGGAGGTAAAGCGCGCGGAGACGACGAGGGCAGCCAGAGCGCTGAGGAAGGAAACGTTGACATAGGCCGAGAAGTAGATGCGGTTGGTGTTGATACCGGAGAGCTTCGTGGCCTTTTCGTTTCCGCCGAGTGCGTAGAAGTGGCGGCCAAACGTGGTTTTCGCCGTGATGTAGGTATAGATGGCGACGATGCCGATGAGCCAGAGCAGGATGTACGGAACGCCTTTATAGAGCGAGAGTTTGTACATCAGCAGCATCACGATTGCGCAGAGCAATACGATTCTGGAATAGAGCGAAGCGGGTTTCTCCGTGACGTAACCTTTGCGCTTTTTGCTGAGGTTGGTCCAGACGGTTGCGACGATGAAGATCGCGCAGCAGATGACGCCGAAGATGATGCTCGAATATTTAACTGCACCGCTGTCCAGCAAGGGGATCGTGACGTAGTTATTAAAGATGGAGAGGTAGGCATCCGAAAAGCCGGAGATCGTCGTTCCGCCGAGAATGGCCTGCGCCAAGCCACGGAAAAGCAGCATGCCCGCGAGGGTAACGATGAATGGCGGAATGCGCACATAGGCGATCCAGAATCCTTGCCAAACGCCAATGGCCACGCCGGCCAGGAGGCAGATGATCATGACCAGATAGATGTTCCAACCGAGGTTGACCATGAGTACGCCGGCAATCGCGCCCACGAGGCAGACCGTTGCGCCGACCGAAAGGTCGATGTTGCCGCCGGTGAGGATACACAGCAGCATGCCAACCGCAAGGATGACCACGTAGGAGTTCTGCATGATCAGGTTGTTGATGTTCTGCGGCAGGAACATGCGGCCTTCCGACCGAATGACGAAGAAGAGATAGACCACCACAAGTGCGATGACCATCGTGTTTTTCAGAAGGAATGCTTTTGTCTTTTCCCAGAGGATTGCGTTTTTGCTGCTCATGGCTTATGCTCCTTTGTTTACGCTGAGTATGCTGGACATAATGCGCTCTTGTGTTGCGCTCTTTGCATCCATTTCACCGACGATTTGACCTTGACTCATGACGTAGATGCGATCGCACATACCGAGTACTTCCGGCATCTCCGAAGAGATCATGATGACGGATTTTCCCGCCGCGACCAAATCGTTGATGATGCAATAGATTTCGTATTTTGCGCCGACGTCGATGCCACGTGTGGGTTCGTCCAGAATCATGATATCCGGTTCCGCGAACATCCACTTAGCGAGCAGTACCTTCTGCTGGTTTCCGCCGGATAGGTTGCCGACGTCCTGCTCCACCGTGGGGCTCTTGACGCCGAGCTTTTCTTTCATCTGACACGCAACTTTATATTCCAAATCCAAATCGAGAACATGGTGATGGCTGACCTTGTCGAGCCGCGCGAGCGTGGTGTTGACGCGAATGGGGTTCGACAGAATCAGGCCGTTGCCTTTGCGGTCTTCTGTTACGTATGCAAGTCCGTGCTTGATGGCATCCCGCTCATTGTTCAGCACGACTTCCTTGCCGTGAAGCTTGAGCGTTCCGCGAATATCGTTGCCGTAGCTCTTGCCGAATATGCTCATCGCAAATTCGGTTCTGCCCGCGCCCATGAGACCCGCAATGCCGACGACTTCGCCTTTTTTAAGCTTAAAGGAGACATCGTCCACCACGGTGAGGTCGGAGTACAGCGCGTGCTGAACAGACCAATGCTCCACTTCCAGCACAACCTCATCCTGCACGCGGGACTCGCGCTGCGGGAAGCGGCTGGTCAGCTCGCGGCCGACCATGCCGCGGATGATGCGCGATTCGTCAACCGCCTGTTCGGCCATATCGAGGGTTTCGATGACGGCACCGTCGCGGATAATCGTGATCTGATCCGCCACATAGGCGATCTCGTTGAGCTTGTGGGAGATGATGATGGAGGTCACACCCTGCTTTTTGAATTCTTTGAGCAGGTTTAGCAGCTTCATCGAATCGCCTTCGTTGAGGGAGGCGGTCGGCTCGTCGAGAATCAGCAACTGCACGTTTTTCGAGAGCGCTTTTGCGATCTCGACCATCTGCTGTTTGCCGATGCCGAGGTCTTTGATCAGCGTGTGGGACGATTCCCTGAGGCCGACCACATCGAGAAGCTCATCCGCCTTGGCGTAGGTTTCGTTCCAGTTGATGTTTACGGAACTGCCGCGCTCGTTGCCAAGGAACATGTTTTCCGCAATGGAGAGATAGGGAACCAGCGCCAACTCCTGATGGATGATGACGATGCCGGCCTTCTCACTGTCGCGAATCTTCTGAAAATGGCAGGGCTTGCCGTTGTAGATGATTTCGCCTTCGTAGCTGCCATACGGGTAGATGCCCGAAAGCACGTTCATCAGCGTTGATTTGCCTGCGCCGTTTTCACCGACCAGCGCGTGGATTTCTCCGCGCCGAACTTCCAGACTGACATCGTCCAGCGCTTTGACACCGGGGAATTCCTTTGTGATATGCCTCATTTCGAGAATGTGATCCGACATAGTTTTCCTCCAAGATCGCGAGTAAAAAAATCTGACGCTTCAGTTGGTAACACGAGGGGTACTTTTTTGTTTCGTAACGATTTCGCTACGCCTTATTGGTTATCTGACGTACTGAAATCGCGGCGAGTAGAGACTGCAACAGTACGATGGGACGGATACGAGGGGATAGACAAGTTCGAAGGGCGGGCGGGTGACCGCCCGCCCTTCGACCGGTTTGGAATGAACTCGTTTGATATTAGCCGAGCTGGTCCGCTTTGTAATAGCCGGAGTCGATCAGCAGTTCTTTGTAGTTGTTCTTGTCAGCAAACACCGGCTTGCAGAGGTAGGTCGGGATGATGCCCGTGCCGTTGTCATAGCTCTTGGTGTCGTTGACTTCCGGCGTCTTGCCCGCGAGAATGTCGCTGACCATGGTCACGGTCTGGGCGGCAAGCGTACGGGTGTCCTTGAAGATGGACATCGACTGTTTGCCAGCGATGATGTCCTTGGTGTTCGCGATGTCGCAGTCCTGACCGGTGACGATCGGGTACTTGCCGGTGTAGGAGCTGGCCAGAGCGTTCGTTACGCCCTTCGCGGTGGAGTCGTTGGAGCAGAGGCAGGCATCCAGCTGCGTGCCGTCAGCATAGAAGGACGCGAGGATCGCTTCCATACGGGCCTGGGAGGTCTCGGTGTTCCAAGCGGGGGTTGCGACTTCTTCAAACTTCATCTGACCGGAGACGACCGTGATCACGCCGCTGTCGATGTAGGGCTGGAGAACGTCAATTGCGCCCTGATAGAAGTAGAGAGCGTTGTTGTCCGCCGGGTCGCCCGCGGTGATTTCCATGTTGTACTTGCCGCCTTCATCCAGCTTCAGCTGATCCTTGATGTACTGGCCCTGAATGGTGCCGACCATGTAGTTGTCAAACGTGCAGTAGTAGCTGACAGCGTCGGTGTCCATGATCAAACGATCATAGGCGATGACGGCGATGCCCGCTTCCTTCGCGCTGCCGAGAACCTGGGTCAGCGTCTTGCCGTCGATGGCGGCAATAACGAGAACCTTCACGCCCGCGGAGATCAGGTTTTCAATCTGACTCACCTGGGTTGCGACTTCGTTGTTGGCGTATTGCAGGTCAACTTTGTAGCCGGCAGCTTCGAACTTTTCTTTCATGTTCGCGCCGTCCTGATTCCAACGCTGCAGATCCTGGGTGGGCATCGAGATACCGACAAATTTGTCGTTCTTGCTGCCAGCGCCAGCGCATGCCACCATTGAGAACAGCAGTGCCACGACTAGGAGTACGGTAATGATCTTCTTCATGTGTAGAATTCTCCTCCTTAAGATGTGATGTGTTTGATGTGCCAACTTGGCTGTATCTACAAGCTATCATATTGAAATGCAATCATAAACAGGACATATCTGATAAATTCTGCTCAATATTGGCTTATTTTCCACATGAACGTTTAGCAACAGCAATATATTGCTCCACTCCGGATAAAAGCAAGCAAAAAAGTACTATATTGCAACATTGTGCTATTTTCTGTAAGAAAAACGCCCAAACGAAGCGCTTGAGCGTTTACAATATGGCAAATGTGTGAAAACGGTTAGTCTAAATTTAAATAGACCTGTTCCCTACGATGAAATCCGCCGTCGATGATCACCGTGTCGATGTTGTCCCGCGTGACCATGATGGGCACGAGTTTCTTATATGGAACAGTATACACACCGTCGTAAATGGTATCGGTGGTGGTGAGCGTTTCGCCGCGCACCATCTTGACCACCATCTCGGCGGCCTCTTTGGCGAGCCTTTCAACCGGCTTATAGACGGTCATCAGCTGCGTTCCTTCCACGATGCGCTGGCAGGCGGCGAGATCCGCGTCCTGACCCACGAGCTTGACCGTGCTGGCGAGCCGATGCTCGGAGAGCGCGAGAAACGCCTGACTCGCGAGGTCGTCGTTTCCGCAGCGGACGCCGTCGAAGACGAGGCCCTCGTCCAGCGCCTTGTTGACCACGGTATAGGCGGTCTCCGCCAGCCAGTTTGGCGCGTATTCCTGCACGATGACATGCAAATCGCTCTTCTCGATGACGGCGTTGAAGCCCTGATCCGCCTGAGAGACGTTTTGATCCGTCGGCGAGCCGCAAACACTGACGATATTGCTTCCTGCTGGCAGGTTTGCCACCAGCGCCTCCGCCATCATCGTGCCGACCATCTCGTTGTCAAAGGAGATATACAGGTCGGTATTTGCGTTCATGATCAGCCGGTCATAGGAGATCACATAGATGCCCGCGTCGCGCGCTTTTTGCACGATGTCCGATAGCCCGTAGCAATCGACCGCGACCACCACGATGGCGTCCACGTTTTTCTTGATGAAGTATTCGATTTGGGAGATTTGCTCGTTGGGATCTCCGTTTGCAATCTGAACGTTGACCTCCGCGCCGAGTTCGCTCGCCGTGGAGACAAACACGTCCCGATCTCGCTGCCAGCGCTCGATTAAAAACGAGTCCAACGACATGCCGATCAGCGGTTTCTCCTCGCCGCTCGGTTCCTTTTTTGTTTCGGTTTTGTCCGCGCCGCAGCCGAGGGAGAGCAGCGCCAGCGCGAGCATGAGCAGAAACGCAATCACCCGCTTGCGCAATACGGACATCTTCATGAAATCTCCTCCCTAACCATCCCGAATCCTCTTGCACCAGCCATCAAACGTTTGTCATGTTGAGCACCTGCTCACGATACTCCGTCGGAGTGACGCCTTCAAAGCGCTTAAACAGACGGGAAAAGTAGTTCGGGTCGTTGTAGCCAATCTGGTTGCAGATGGTCTTAATATTCAGCTTTCCGTCTGAAAGCAGCTGCTTTGCGGTTTCAACGCGGCGTTGGGTGAGATAGTTGATGAAGTTATCGCCCGTTTGCTCTTTAAAGAGCTTGCTGAAATAATACGGGCTGACGTGTACCTCTCGCGAAACCTCTTCCAGCGTGAGATCGCGGTTGAAATTTCGGTCGATAAACGCGCGCGCTTTTGCGATGACGCGGTTTGCTTTCTCGTCCGCTTTGGTGGAGACGTTTCTCGCGCTGTCGGCGATCTTTCGCAAAAACCAGCCTTTCAGCTCTTCGTAATGTTCAAAGGAGAGCACGGTTTGCAGGTAGTCGTCCCGATCGAGAAAATGATATTTGGTGCCGCCGCCCTCGTGAAACGCGTTGTATTCCGCGCGCAGCACGAGCTCCAGCACCTTGAGGCGAATCGCCATGTCGTGATCCGGATAACGCTCGACCATCCACTGAAAGAATACCTCGGCGTCCGAAACCGCAGCGGACGAATCCCCGCGCAGGATCATCTCTTCCAAATGCTTCTCGCGATCGACCGGATAGCCGGTCTCGTAGTCGGAGACGATCGGCAGATCGTTAAAATGCGACACGATG
>JAQVML010000054.1 GCA_028703645.1 Eubacteriales bacterium | reverse complement strand
GCGATCACGATGGCGCTGGGCGGCACGCTGCAAAACATCGTGACCCCGACCGCCGAGGACGCAAAATACGTCATCGAATATCTCCGCGCCAAGGATTACGGCAGAGCGACGCTGCTGCCGATGGCGCTGCTAAACCCCACGCGCATCACGCGCGAAGAGCGGACACTGCTGGATATCCCCGGCTGCATCGGCGTTGCCAACGAGTTGGTCGATTGCGACGACAACGTGCGAGGCGTGATGGATTATCTGCTTTGCCGCACGATTATCGTAAAGAATCTGGACGCGGGCATCGCGCTGAAAAAGCGCACGCGCGGCGCGTTTCATATCGCGACGCTGGAAGGCGACATCATCAGCACCGGCGGTTCGATGAGCGGCGGCAGCTTACAAAAGCAAACGTTTAATCTCCTCAGCCGCGAGCGCGAGTTACAGGAACTCCGTGAAAAACTCAAGAAGGCCGACGCGGCGTTGGAAGCGAAAAAGACAGCCCTGCGCAAAGCTGAGCAGGACGTGCTCCGCTGCGACATTCAGGTGGATTCCTTCCGCGACGCGGTGCATGCTTGCGAAATCGCGGCGGCAAAGCAGGCGGAGCAGCTCGACATCATCCGCCGCGACGTGGAGATCAGCGAGCAGAGCGAACAGACGCTGACGGACGAAAAAGTGCAGCTCACCGAAAACCTCGCCGAGGTGGAGCGCGAGCGCACGAGCGCGGACGAGCAGCAGACCGACATTGAGCAGGGGAACGCGACGACGCGGGAAGACGTTGCCCGCGCGCAAGGCGAGCTCTATGAGCTGCGCAAACAGCGCGAGTCGATTGCCGGCGAACTCACCGAGCAAAAAGTGCGCCGTATGGCGCTGAGCAAGGAGCGCGACGCGGTCTATACGGAGCAGAAGCGCCTTGTTGCCGAGCACCGCGAGCTGACACTTCGCCTCACCGCGATGGAGCACGAAGCGGAGGAAAACGCGGCAAACATTGCGGCGATTGATGCGGAACTCAACGGCATGCGTACGCAGATTGAGAGCGACAGCGCGACGACTTCCACCGAGAAAGAGACGCTCAAGCGGATAGAGGAAGAGCGGCAGACGATCTCCGCCTCGCTCTATGAGCAGCGGACCAGGCGCGAAGAACTCCTTACGAACGCGCGTGACCTCGCAGACCGCATTCACAAGCAGGAGTTGAGCCAGAGCAAGCTCGAGATGGAACTCGGCGCCATGCAGGATCACATCTGGAACGAATACGACCTGACCTATGAGAACGCGGCGGTGCTCAAGCACGAGATTGCGGTTGGCGCCAGCAACACCCGCGTGAGCGAAATCAAGCAGGAGATTAAGGGACTTGGCGATATCAGCCTCGGTTCCATCGACGAATATAAGAGCGTGTTTGAGCGGCACAGCGAGCTCGCCACCCAGTGCGACGATCTGCACAACGCCAAGCGCGATTTGGAAACGTTGATTGTGGAACTCACCGAGACTATGGAGACCGTGTTCCTCAAACAGTTTGAGATGATTCAGCAGAACTTCTCGGCTACGTTTGCCGAGCTGTTCGGCGGCGGCCAGGCGGAGCTTCGGCTCGCGGACAAAAACGACGTGCTGGGCTGCGATATCGACATCATCGCGCAACCGCCGGGCAAGAAGCTACAGCTACTCACGCTGCTCTCCGGCGGCGAACGCACGCTGACCGCCATCGCGCTGCTGTTTGCAATGCTCAAGCTCAAGCCGCCCGCGTTTTGCATGCTGGACGAGATCGAGTCCGCGCTGGACGAGGCGAATGTCTCCCGCTTTGCGGACTACGTCAAGCGCTATTCCGACGGAACGCAGTTCATCCTCATCACGCACCGAAAAGGGAGCATGGAGGTCTGCGACACGCTCTATGGCGTCTCGATGGAGGAAAAAGGCGTGAGCAAGGTGGTCTCCGCGCGCTTCGGCGAAAACGGAATCACCACCGCGCCCGAGCAGGCAAGCTAAGAAAACATCAATTAAAGTATTATTAAAGGTAGATATATGGAAAAGAAACCACTCTTTCAAAAATGGAAAACAGGTCTCGGCAAGACGCGAACGGGGCTGCTCGCGAGGCTCTTTGCCTCCAAGGAAGGCATCAACGAGGCGTTTTATGAAGAGCTGGAAGAGGCGCTGATCCTCGCGGATGCGGGCGCAGCCGTCACCGAACGACTGCTGGACGATTTGCAAACCATCATCAAGGAAAAGAAGATTGCGGATCGCGTGAGCGCGAGAAACGAGCTAGCCGGGTTGATCGCCAAGGCGGTCACCACGAAAAAGCCGTTTTCGGCGGATTCGGGTGCTGCGGTGGTGCTCATCGTGGGCGTTAACGGCGTCGGCAAGACGACCAGCATCGGTAAACTCGCAAACAGCTATCATGAACAGGGCAGAAAAGTGATGCTCGCGGCGGCGGATACCTTCCGCGCGGCGGCGGCGGAGCAGCTCGGCGAATGGGCCAAGCGCGCGGATGTCGCAATGGTGCGCCATAACGAGGGCGCGGACCCCGCGGCGGTGGTGTTTGACGCGATCGCCTCTTACAAGGCGAAGAATTGCGATCTGCTGCTTTGCGACACGGCGGGCAGACTGCACAACAAAGCAAACCTGATGAACGAACTCGGCAAGATTCGCCGCGTGATTGCGCGGGAACTTCCGGAGGCGCCCTGTGAAACACTGCTGGTGCTGGACGCGGTGACGGGCCAAAACGCGGTTGCGCAAGCGCGCGCATTTGCGGACGTTTGCGAGCTGGACGGCGTGATTCTCACCAAGCTTGACGGCACGGCGAAGGGCGGGGTCGTGATCTCCATCTGCGAGACGCTCAAGGTGCCCGTGCGATTCGTCGGCGTGGGCGAAGCAATTGACGATTTGCAACCATTCGACGCGGAGCTTTTTGCGCAGGCGCTTCTGGCAAACGACGCGGAAGCATAAAAACCAACGAAAACATCCATCAATCGGATCAATCGTGACAATTCGCTTGACAAAATCACCACGCCCCGTATAATAGGTAGGGCGTAAAGCTTTTTAGCTTTACAGGTGATACAATGAATCGTTTGGTCGAACTTGGACAACTCATGGACTGGTACGGCGCTTTTTTAACCGAGCGCCAGCGTTCGCTTGTTCGTCAATACGCCTATGAGGACTGTTCGTTGGGCGAAATTGCGGAGCGCGAGAACATCTCGCGGCAGGCGGTTCGGGACGCGATATTGACCGCGGAGAGCGAACTGCGCAACATGGAAGCCAAGCTCAACCTAATAGAAACAAACGAAAAACTGCGCGTTTTAATCGATCAACTCGACCAAACGCAGCTCGATAATTCGCAAAAAGACCTGCTCCGGCAAATCCGCGAGCTGGTTTCGGAGGAAGAAGATGGCGTTTGAAGGCGTCTCGGAAAAATTACAGGCGGTATTCAAGCGGTTAAATTCGCGCGGCAAGCTCAGCGAAGCGGACGTGAAAGAAGCCATGCGCGAGATCAAGCTCGCGCTTCTGGAAGCGGACGTAAACTTCATGGTCGTGAAGGACTTCGTCAAGACCGTGAGCGACCGCGCCGTGGGCAGCGAAGTGCTCGAGAGCCTCACACCCGGCCAGCAGGTGATCAAGATCGTCAACGAAGAGCTCACCCGGCTCATGGGCGGCGAACACGCAAAGCTGGACTTTGGCAACCAGAAACCCGCGGTGATCCTCATGGCGGGCCTTCAGGGCGCGGGAAAGACGACCATGTGCGGCAAGCTCGGTGCCTACATCAAAAAGAACTACGACAAGAGCGTTCTCTTAACCGCTTGCGATATCTATCGTCCCGCCGCGATTCAGCAACTCCAAATCGTTGGCGAAAAGCTCGAAATCCCCGTTTACGAACACGGCACGCAAAACCCCGTGCTCACCGCCAAGGAAGCGGTTGCGGAAGCCAAGCGGAAGTTTATCGACGTGGTCATCGTCGATACCGCGGGCAGATTGCATATCGACGCGGACATGATGGAAGAGCTCAAGAAGATTCGAGACGCGGTCAACCCCGCGGAGATATTGCTCGTTGTGGACGCGATGACCGGTCAGGATGCGGTCAACGTTGCCAAGAGTTTTCACGAGACCATCGCGCTCACTGGCGTGATCTTGACCAAGCTGGATGGCGACACACGCGGCGGCGCCGCGCTCTCCGTGCGTTCGGTCACGGGAAAGCCCATCAAGTTCTCCGGCATCGGCGAAAAGCTGACCGATATCGAGCCGTTTCATCCCGATCGAATGGCGAGCCGAATTCTCGGCATGGGCGATATGCTGACCCTCATCGAAAAGGCTCAGAGCACGTTTGACGAGAAAAAAGCGGTCGAGATGGCCGAGAAGATGAAGACCAATAGCTTTACGCTGGACGATTTTCTCGATCAGATGGAGCAGATGAAAAACCTCGGCTCCATGGAAGACCTCATGAAGATGATCCCCGGCATGGACAGCAGCAAGATGGGACAAGCGCAGATCGACGAAAAGCAGATGGCGCGCACCAAGGCGATCATCCAGAGCATGACAAAGGCGGAGCGCCATGATCCCGAAATTCTCACCGCAAGCCGCAGAAAACGCATTGCGCGCGGCAGCGGCACGAGCGTACAGGAAGTCAACCGCCTGATGAACCAGTTTAACGCCTCTCGCCAGCTCATGAAGCAGATGTCCGGCAAGATGAAAAAAGGCAAGCGCGGGGGATTCCCGTTCGGGTTCTAGCACCCATAATCACATTGGCGAATCACGTTTTCACGTATTCGATATAAAAACAACATTATAATATTTGGAGGAAGCAGACAATGCTCAAGATCAGACTGCGCCGCATGGGCGCGAAGAAAGCCCCGTTTTACCGTATCGTGGTTGCGGATTCCCGCGCGCCGCGCGATGGCGCGTTTGTCGAAGAACTCGGCTACTACAACCCCCTCTCGAACCCCATTGAGCTGACCGTGAACAACGAGCACGCAGTCGAATGGATCAAGAAGGGTGCGCAGCCGACGGACACCGTTCGTGCGCTGCTTAAGAAGAGCGGCGCCATCGAGTGAGGCGATCATGATGGAGGAACTCGTACGCTTCATCGCGAAAAATCTCGTCGATGAGCCGGACTCCGTCAAAGTCGAGTCGCGTGAGGAAGGGGACACGGTCGTGATCTCCCTCTCCGTGGCACCCGGCGACATGGGGAAAGTCATTGGCAGACAGGGGCGCATCGCAAAAGCGATTCGTACCGTGGTTAAGGCCGCGAGCGTCCGCGAAGACAAGAAATACATGGTCGATATCGTCGAGTAATCGAAGATATTACCCGTATGATCGAACGAGCCGTCATCACACGGCGTAAGGAAAACGGATTTGAGAAACGACTACCTGCGCGTTGGCCAGATCGTCCGCGCCCACGGCGTACACGGGGATGTGAAAATCATTCCGCTGACGGACGATCCGGCACGGTTTCGCCAGCTCAAAACGGCATATCTCGAAACTTCGGCAGGCGCGTATGCGCCTGTTGCGGTTACGAGCGCGCGTTTTTTACCGGACGCGGTGCTGCTGCATCTGGAGAATTACGACACCGTCGAAAAGGCGGAGACGCTCAAGAACGTCTATCTCTGCGTGAGCCGCGATAACGCGGTCAAGCTCAAGAAGGGCACGTATTTCGTTGTCGACCTCATCGGCTGCGATGTATCGGACACCAGCGGCAAGACGTATGGCAAGCTCACGGACGTGCTGGAGACCGGCGCAAACGACGTCTACGAGATCGACGGCGGCAAGCTGCTCGTGCCCGCGCTCAAGCGCGTGCTGCATGAGGTGGACGTGGCGGGCGGACGCATCGTGCTCGACGCGAATGTGTTGGAGGAGGTCGGCTGCTTTGCGGATTGATATCCTCACGCTCTTTCCAGAGATGTTTGACGGCGTGCTCTCCGCGAGCATGCTCGGGCGCGCGCAAGCAAACGGTCTTCTGGACATTCGCGTGCACAATATCCGCGATTACACGGACAACAAGCACAAAAAAGCCGACGATTATCCATTTGGCGGCGGCGCGGGACTCGTGATGATGGTGCAGCCGATCTATGACTGCATGGACGCGGTGCTCGAAGGCGGAAAAGCCCGCCGTATTCTCCTGACGCCGCGCGGACGCACGCTCAACCAAAAGATCGCGCGTGAGTTTTCGCAGGAAGACCGCCTCGTGCTGCTCTGCGGACACTATGAGGGCGTGGACGAGCGCGTGATGAACATCATCGACGACGAAATCTCGATTGGGGACTATGTGCTCACCGGCGGCGAGCTGCCCGCGATGGTGCTGGTCGACTGCGTGAGTCGCCTGATTCCCGGCGTGCTGGGCAGCGACGAGAGCGCAGCGGACGAGTCTTTTTCGGACGATCTGCTGGAATATCCGCAATACACCCGTCCCGCAAGCTTTCGCGGCATGGACGTGCCGGAGATATTACTCAATGGTCACCACGCGAAGATTCTGGCTTGGCGAGAGGAACAGGCGCGGCTTAAGACCGCGCTCAACCGTCCCGATCTATTGCAGGAATCGACCGGCAAGGGCGAAACCATCGAAGCGCCGGACGACGCCTGGCTATAACAAACAAAATAGGATCGAACGAAACGGCAATCTTCGGGATTGTCTTTTTATAAGGAGAATCGCCATTTTCGGCGATAACAGGTATGAAACAGACCACAAAAGGCACCATCGCCATGATTGCCACCGCGCTTCTTTGGAGCCTTGGCGGAATTTTTATCAAGCTTGTTCCCTGGAATCCGCTCGCTATCGCGGGCCTTCGCGGCTTGATCGGCGGGCTGGTGATGTATGTTTATCTGCGCATTCGCGGCATCAAACCCGTAATCAACAAGGACACGATTAAGATCGCGCTCGCGCTCGCCGGCGTTTGCAGCACGTTTGTCGCCGCAAACAAGCTGACCACCTCCGCCAACGCGATCGTGATTCAATATTGTGCGCCGGTCTACGTGCTGCTCTACATCGCGTTTGTGCAAAAGAAGAAACTCCGCCCGCTCGATATCGTGGTGGTTCCGATTACGATTCTCGGCGTTTCGCTCTGCTTCATCGGGCAGATGGGCAAAGGGCACCTAATCGGCGACATCGTCGCGGTGATCTCCGGTGTGTTTTTTGCGGGTATGTTTATCACGAGCGAGGGCGTTTCCGATCAAACGCGCGCAAGCGGCATTATGCAAGGACAGTTTTTAACCGCAATCATCGGGCTGCCGGTGCTCTTTGCGACGCATCCCGCGTTTACGCCTCAGGCGATCGGCGGCATTCTGATTCTCGGCATATTCCAGATTGGACTAGCCTATGTGCTTTACAGCATCGCAATCAAGAACGCGCCGCTCTTGCCCTGCTCACTGCT
>JAQVML010000053.1 GCA_028703645.1 Eubacteriales bacterium | reverse complement strand
GCATCGGGTCGGTGACCGGTAAAGCAACAGCCGCTGATGCGGTTAAACAGGTCTTGCATCCATCCTCCGTGCGCCGATGAGGGCGATTGCCTCCGCGCGCTCGCCGCCTTGCATCGCAAGCAGCGCGGCGTTCATCACGCCCGGCGCTTCCTGACAGGCGCGCTCAAACAGCTCGACAAACGATTCCGTCCGCGCGGTTTCGTCCCAAGGCGCGCGCCAGACAGCGTGATTCAGGTTGAGGCGGTCGTCGGGGTCGGGATGGCGGGAGACGAGGAATGACGTGATCTTGCCGTGGATATGAAACAACCGCTCAACTTGGGAAAAGAAGCGTAGCTTGCGGTTGTTTGGATCGTATGAGAGCGTGTTCACGAGAATCCATTTGCGAAATCCCCGCGCAAAAGCACCCTGCGTTTGCATTCCAAACAGTGTTTTTGTCAACTGCGTGTGCAGCTCGTCTAGCCCGCGTAAGCAACGGGTTTTGTAAAACACGCGCGGTTTTTCCGGCACGCCGGGGAACGCCACGCGAGAGGTCATCATCAGATCGATCTGAATCTCGGCGGGCGTATGCGCCTTGCCGAAAAAACGCGCTTCGATATAGGGATGCGCGTTGGTATCCAGCAGAAAATGGCAAAGAAAACCAAGCACATAGGCCTGCTTTTGCGCGCTGTCTGTTGTGAGCGGAAACAGCGCGGAAAAGAGGGCGCGCGCATCCAGCGTATGCAGCTTTTCCGCCAGGTCGACGCGACTCTGCGCGAGGATCGGCTTTGGCATGGAGTCCCCGAAGTAGGGGTCAGGGCCCATGGTACCGATCAGAAATGCGCCAAGGTTTGCGTGGACCAAGTCGGATACAGCCCCTGAAGTGTGTTTCAGCGCGGTGAGGCCAACCAACGCATGTGTAAAATTATATGGCATAGCAGTATTATAGGATGATTTTACCCATACCTTCAAGACCCACTGTAAGAAAAAACAGATTTGGAGCGTGTTTATTTTGAAACGTGTAAAAAAGTGTTTCCGCCGCAACCAATTGTGAAAATGCTGCAACAGCACTAGAGAGACTTTTGCGTCTTGCGGCAAGTGATATAGACAATACACACTTGAAAAATGCTGGCTGCGTCAGGACGCGCACAATTTTCATATATCATATCGTACGTGCCGCGACTTGATGCAGTCATGACATTTTTCCAACAAAAACGTGGAAAATTTGAAAATCTTGTGTTTACCTATGGTACTTTTTAGAAGTAGCGTGTTACAATACTCATGATAGCACGACTGAGGTGGAGAGCATGAAAAAGATCGTTAAGCGCAGGAGAACTTTTCGCATCAATAATCCGCTTGCGTTTGGTATTCTGTGCGCGATGATCCTGGTTCTGCTTGCAGGCATCACTTACGCGCTGGTTGCCGGCGTGATTTCGCCCGCTATTGTGAGTTATCAGGTTGCGCATGCAACCCCATCGCCCGCGCCGACAGTTGCGCCGGTTACCGCAACGCCGTCGCCGACGATCGATCCGATGCAGCCGACGGCTTCGCCAACGCTGGAACCGGGGACTACGCCCACACCGACGCAGGAGCCACCCAAAGCGCTGGATGGTCACATCATTGGCATCGATCCCGCGCGCGGATACAGCTCCAAGATTCAGGGTACCTCCACAAAGGTTTATGCAAACCGTCTGAACTTTGCCGTCGCGACACTGGTCAAAGAAAAGCTGGAGGCGGAAGGCGCTACCGTCGTGTTCACGCTCTCGAGCGTGAAGGACGATAAAACCTCGGATCAGCGCACGAAGATTCTCAACGACGGAAACGTCGAGTTCGCGATTCGCATCGAATGCAACTTTGTGAAGGCTTCCGATACGCGCGGCGCAATGGCTTGGGTGCCGGATAAGCACGACAAGAAGTCGGACTGCGACAAGCTGGCCCAAACGGTTCTGGATGCGTATATTGACGCAACCGGGTTGTCGCTTCGCTTGGTGGGCGATCAGTCGGTCATCGACAAGACGGATGAAACCTTCCTCAACAATACGAAAGCACCGGTCTTCACACTGTTCCTTGGCCACATCAGCAACTCTGCCGAGGATAAGAAGATCAACGACGAAGCGTTTCAAAAGACCATGGCACAAGGCATTGTCAACGGTATTATGAAATACCTTGGCATCAATCAATAAGGCTCTCTATACAGAACCGCCAAACTGGCGGTTCTTTTTCTACGAAGTAATCGAGCGGGCTGCGCGGACACGTTTTTCGCATTTGCTGAAGAAGCATGCCGCTTTGGCTTCTGAAACGATCGTATTTGACGAAAATGTTAAGTAAAATCAACAAAATAAAGCAGAACAATCTGTACTTTTGCAGATTCGTCCCTTATACTAAATGAGGCTAGCGGATCGATCCGTCCGGCTTTTTGTTTTCTGTATCTCAAACTAAGCTCATCCCAAGTTCGATCAAGAGCGAGTTTCTTTCGCATTGGGATATTGATTCAGACAACGTGGCGCTTTTATTTGCGCCATCAATTGATAAGGCAGGTGTATGGTATTGAGGAACACGTTTCGAGGCGGCGTTCACCCACTTCACCACATTGGTGAAGGAAAGCCGCTGACGCAGGCATGCCCCATCCGCAAGGTGATGACGGATGTCGTCGTCATCCCCGTCGGCATGCATCTCGGTGCGCCGAGTGCGCCCTGCGTGGCAAAAGGCCAGCGCGTGTTGGTCGGTGAAGTCATCGCTACCCCGGTCGGCGGCTTTGGCTTGCCGGTTCATGCGAGCGTTTCGGGCGAGGTACTGTTCGTAGAAGAGCGCCAATTGCTTCGCAGCAAACCCGAGATTTGCATTGGCATTCAAAACGATCATGCGGATGAATGGGTGGCGCTGGAGCCGCGGGATGTTGAAACCGTAACCCCCGCCGAGATCGTCGCCGCGGTGAGAAACGCGGGCATCTGCGGCATGGGCGGCGCCGCGTTTCCGACGCATGTCAAGCTGACGATTCCCGAAGGCAAGCAGGCGGACACGATCATCTTAAACGGCGCGGAGTGCGAGCCGTACCTGACCGCCGACCACCGCATGATGCTGGAACACAGCGAACGAATCGTTGCCGGAATCAAGCTTATTCTTCGCGCGACGGGCGTTTCCCGCGCCGTGATCGCGGTGGAATCGAACAAGCCGGACGCGATTGAGAGCATGCGGAAGGCAACAGCCGGCGAAGAGCAGATTTCCGTTTTGCCGCTGAAGACAAAATATCCGCAAGGCTCGGAAAAGCAGCTGATCCACGTCGTGACCGGCCGCGAAGTGCCGCGCGGCAAGCTGCCGCTGGATGCGGGTGCGCTGGTGTTCAACGTCAGCACCGCCGCCGCAATCTACGAGGCGGTCGCGCTGGGCAAGCCTCTGGTTGAGCGCATTACAACCGTGACCTGCGGGGTCAAAGAACCGAGCAACCTGCTTCTGCGCGTGGGCACTCGCTATGAGGACGCAATCAATGCCTGCGGCGGTTTGATCGAAGGCGCGAGCAAGGTGTTCGCGGGCGGACCCATGACGGGGCTTTGCGCCGCGAATTTGGAAGTCACGGTCACGAAGGCCACAAACGGCATCGTTGTGTTCGATGAGAAACAGGCAAAGGCCGTGGAGGAGAGCGCATGCATTCGCTGCGCACGCTGCGTCCACGTTTGCCCGATCGGACTGCATCCCTACCTGATGAGATCGGACCTCGACAAACGCGACACGGACAGCGCCAAGCAGCACGGACTTCTGGATTGCGTTCTTTGCGGCGCCTGCTCTTATATCTGCCCCGCGCGGCGCTATCTCTCCTCCAGCTTTAAATCGGCGAGAGAAGACTTGGCCGCAAAGGCGAGGAGGTAACGCATATGGAAACGAACAAACGATTTATCGCATCCTTAGCGCCCCATATCTTTTCGAAAGATACCACATCCGTGCTGATGATGGACGTCATCGCGGCGCTGATGCCGACGGTGCTCGCGGGTGTTTGGCTCTTTGGCTGGAGCGCGGCGCGCGTGGTGATCATCTGCGTTGTGAGCTGCGTCGGATTTGAATTTCTCAGCGAAGTCATCTTCCGCCGCCCGATTACGATCAACGACCTCTCCGCCGTGGTCACGGGCATCATCTTAGCCATGAATGTGCCTTCTACCGCGCCGTGGTGGATGCTTGTCGTCGGCAGCGCGGTTGCGATTCTGCTGGTCAAGCAACTCTTCGGCGGCATTGGAGACAACTTTGTCAATCCCGCGCTCTCCGCGCGTGCGGTGCTGCTCGCAAGTTGGCCCGCGCTCATGAGCGGGGCCGCCTATGTAACGCCGTTTGACGCGGTTTCCAGCGCGACTCCGCTGTCCATTTTTCAACAACTGGCGGATGTCGGCGCAAACGCCGTTTCCGGCGCGACGGTCAATGGCCTCGTGGTGCCCTCGACGCTGGATCTGCTCATCGGCCGCATTCCGGGTTGCATCGGCGAAGTGAGCAAGATTGCCATTCTGCTGGGTCTTGCCTATCTGCTGATTCGCAAGACGATTACCTGGCACATTCCCGTGACGATGATTGCTTCATTCATGCTTTTCACGTGGCTCTTCGGCGGAGATCCGCTGCAGAATGTGCTGATTGGCAGCGTGCTCTTCGGCGCGGTGTTCATGGCGACGGATTATGTCACCTGCCCCATGACGCACAAGGGCCAGATGATATTTGCTGCCGGTGCAGGACTCCTCATTGCGCTGATTCGCGCATTTGGCGGATATCCGGAAGGGACGACTTACGGCATCCTGATCATGAATATTTTGACTCCGCTCATCGATCGTATGACGCGCGGCAGAATTTACGGGGAGGTGAAAGCGCGTGCGTAAAATCATCATTCTCGGTCTAAAGCTCTTTCTGCTCGCCGCGGTTGCGGGTCTCGCGCTTGGGCTGACCAACATGGTCACATCCGGCGCAATTGCGGAGCAGCAGGTCAAGGCGGCGGAAGCCGCCCGCCGCGCCGTACTGCCGAACGCGCAAGATTTTACACAACTGACCGCGCCGCAAGAGCTCAAGGATGCGTTTGCGGGCTATGACGCAAGCGGAAAACTGGTCGGCAAGACCGGAACCATCGTTACAAAAGGCTATGGCGGCGAAATCGAGATTACGGTCGGCTTGGATAACGACAGCGTAATCACGGGCATCTCGGTCGGCGGATCGAGCTTTTCGGAGACGGCAGGCTTGGGCGCGCGCGCCAAAGAAGCCTGGTTTTCCGAACAGTATATCGGGAAATCTTCCCCGATCGCGATCAAAAAAGATGGCGGCGAGATCGACGCCATCACTTCGGCAACCATCACATCCCGCGCGGTGACCAAGGCGGTCAACAGCGCGGTACTCGCGCTGGGCGGGCTCACACCGCCTACGGAGGGATAAGCAAATGGAACAGAGACCATCACTCAAAAGCGTATTCTTCAATGGCTTGATCACCGAGAACCCGACGTTCCGTCTCGTGCTCGGTACCTGCCCCACAATGGCGGTGACCACGAGCGCATCCAACGGAATCGGTATGGGCGCTGCGGCAACGTTTGTGCTCGTGGGTTCCAACGTCGTGATTTCGCTGCTTCGCAACTTCATTCCGGACAAGATTCGCATTCCGTCGTTCATCATCGTCATCTGCACGTTTGTCACCATGGTGCAGATGTTTATGAATGCGTTTCTGCCCGCGCTCTACCAGAGCCTCGGCATCTTCCTGCCGCTGATCGTGGTCAACTGCATCATCCTTGCGCGCGCGGAAGCGTTCGCAAGCAAGAATCCGGTGCTGCACAGCGCGGTGGACGGTATCGGCATGGGCATCGGTTTCACCGTTGCGCTCACGCTGATCGGCAGCATTCGCGAACTGCTCGGCAACGGCACGCTCTTTGGCCAGACGGTGTTTGGCAGCGGCTATCAGCCAATGCTCCTTCTGATCCTGCCTGCGGGCGGATTTATCGTGTTTGGTCTGCTGCTTGCGGTGTTCAACGCCGTGAGCATGCGCGTCGGTAAACGGAAGGAGGCGAAGAGCGAATGAACCCCATCGTCAAGGTTTTACTATTCATGTTCAGCTGTGTGCTGACCAATAACTACATCTTCTCGCGCTTTCTTGGCGTTTGCCCGTTTCTAGGCGTTTCCAACAAGGTTGAGACCGCCTTTGGCATGGGCCTTGCGGTTACGTTTGTTATGGCGCTGGCGAGCTTGTTTACGTACTTCGTGTACTACTATCTGCTCATTCCGCTCAATCTTGCGTATTTAAACACCATCGCGTTCATTCTCGTCATCGCCTCGCTCGTGCAGGTGGTGGAGATGTTCCTCAAGAAATCCGCGCCGTCCCTGTATAGCGCGCTGGGTATCTACCTGCCGCTGATTACGACGAACTGCGCCGTGCTCGGCGTAACGATTCTCAACATCACGGAAGGATACAACCTGCTTTATTCGGTGCTCAACGGTACGTTTGGCGCGCTGGGCTTCCTCGTGGCGATCGTGCTGATGGCGGGGGTTCGCGAGCGACTGGAGACGGCGAAGATCGCGCCCGCGCTGAAGGGATTTCCCATCTCGCTGGTGATCGCGGGGCTGATGAGCATCGCGTTTCTGGGCTTTTCCAACATGTTCGCGGGGGTGATGTAAGCTATGGCTCAATATCTGCCGATTTTATATGCGATTGCGGCTCTCGGTGGGCTCGGCATCCTCTTTGGAATCGTATTGGGGCTTGCGGATAAAAAGTTTGCCGTCGAGGTGGACGAGCGGGTCAGCGCGGTGCGCTCGGTGGTCGCGGGCGCGAACTGCGGCGCTTGCGGCTATGCCGGATGCGATGCATATGCAGCAGCGGTTGTGCGCGGGGAAGCGGCGGCGAATGCCTGCACGCCCGGCGGCACGAAGACCGTGAAAGCAATTGCCGCCATCATGGGCGTAAGCGCGGAAGCGCAGGAGCCAATGGTCGCGCGCGTCCGCTGCCAGGGAGACTGCGAACGTGTCACCACACGTTATGACTACAGCGGCGTGCATTCCTGCCGCGCGGTCAGCAGCATCGCGGGCGGCCCGAATGCTTGCGAGTTTGGCTGCGTTGGGTTTGGAGAGTGCGTCTCCGTTTGCGCGTTTGACGCGATTTCGCTGGTGGACGGCATCGCCGTGATTGACGACGACGTTTGCACCGGCTGCGGCATGTGCGTTGGCGTTTGTCCGCGCAACATCATTCAGATGATGCCAAAGGATCAGACCGTGGTCGTGATGTGCCGCAACGAGGCGATTGGCCGCATCGCGCGGCTGCAATGCAAAACCGCCTGTGTTGGCTGCAAACGCTGCGAAAAGGCTTGCCCGACGGAATCCATCAAGGTGGTCAAAGGCGTCGCCGTGATCGACGAAACAACCTGCACCCGCTGCGGCGCTTGCATTCCCGTTT
>JAQVML010000052.1 GCA_028703645.1 Eubacteriales bacterium | reverse complement strand
GACGCCGAGAAGGTTTGCGCCGAGCAGCAAGAATCCCAGAAGCTTTAAAAACCCGGTTTCGCTCGCCATTCGATAGACGAGAACAAGGCTGCCCAGTTTGGTGCCGTGATCCGAAATCGTGCTTGAGGCGCGCAACAGTATCGTTTGATCGTAAAAGACCAGCTCCGGTACTTTTTTACCCTTTTGAAGCAGACGATCCGGCAGCGGGAAATGATTCGTGTGGCTGATGAGCGCCCCTTCGCGGTCATAGAGATAGACGGAAAGGTTCGAATCCGTGGTGAGATCGCGCAGATAATCCGTCTTGGTGCGGCTCTGTTCAACCTCCGAATCTTCTATTTCCGAATCATCTTTTACCGAATCACCTTTCTGCGAATCCTCATTTTCCAGTTTTTCTTTCGTTCGCTCATCTTCTAAAAACTCTTCTTTTATGGTGTTGCTCATGAGCTGTAAGGAATCGACGAGATGATCGTACTGTTGTTGCACCAAAAAGCGAAACGCCAGCAGAAAGACGATGATAGACAGCACAAAAAAGATTGCCGAAAACAAAAATGCGTATACGCGCGTTAATCGGCTGGATAGCTTACTCTTTGCGCGTTTTGTCCCGAATGACATATCCGATCCCCCGTACTGTTTCGATGATGCGGTTCTCTTCCGTGTCGTGAATTCTGTTTCGCACATAGCGCACATAAACGTCTACCACGTTGCTGTTGCCCGCGTAGGAATATCCCCAAACGTGCGTCAGAATCTGGTCGCGCGTGAGTACGATATCGCGATTGCGCAGTAAATACTCCAACAGGTCATACTGCGTTTTTGTCAGCTCAATCGCTTCCTGAGCGCGCGTGACCTGGCGGGAGGTCGTGTTCAGCGACAGATCGCCTAACATGAGCACATCCGGCGATGGTCCCTGCGCCGCGGATTCCTTTGTGCGCAGCACCATGCGGATGCGCGCGAGCAGCTCTTCTATATGAAACGGCTTGGTGATATAGTCGTTTGCCCCGAGATCGAGGCCGTTGACTTTCTCCATCACCGCGTCGCGCGCGGTGACAAAGATGACGGGTACCGCGCTTTCTTCTCTGAGTCGGCGGAGTACTTCAACACCATCCATCTGCGGAAGCATAACGTCCAGCAGGATCAAATCAAACAGGCCGCTGAGCGCGCGCGTCAGACCGCATCTGCCGTCCGGGCAGCTCTCGGTCTCATAGCCCTCGTGGCGGAGCTCCAGCGTGAGAAAGCGCACGATCTCCGGCTCGTCTTCAACAATCAGGATGCGCATGAAAAACCGTCCTTTTCCGTATGCTTGCGTGAAACGACGCGAGTTCACGGGGGAATACAATTTCATTATATCCGCATTTTTGCGTGTTTCAAATGAAGATTGCATGAGAAATGCGATTTTGAACTCAAATAAACGGCACTAGTGCATAAAAATAGTCCGAAGGGTTGTTGCCTCCGGACGATTGTGCCTTGGAATATTAAATTTTCGCGTGGCGTTTCGTCAACGACGCAATCGCGCGCGCTAAGTTAATACTGATCTTGTTCCAGCGCGAAAACAAACCCCTGTTCACGGAAAAGAGAGATGCAGATATCGACCACGTTCGCGTCGTACTTTGTGCCCTTGCCCGATTCGATTTCGGCAAGCGCCGCGTCGATGCCAAGCGCGGGGCGATAGGGCCGATGGGACGTCATCGCCTCGACAACATCGGATACGGCGAGGATGCGGCTTTCGAGAATGATCTCATCGCCCTGAATTTTATTGGGATAACCGGAGCCATCAAGACGTTCGTGATGCTGCAGCACCATGGTCAATATCTCCTGCGGCAAATCCATTTCACGCACGATGTTATAGCTGTATTCCGCGTGCGTTTGCAAAATTTGGTATTCCAGATTGGTGATCTTGCCGGGTTTGTTGAGAATATCCGAAGCGATGTAGATTTTTCCGATGTCGTGAATCAGCGCACCATAGGATAGATTGACGATGGATTCCTGCGTCATGCCACAGCGCTGACCGATTTCGCAAGCGAGCTGCTGCACGCGGCGCTGGTGACCCGCTGTGTAAGCATCCCGCAGTTCGCCCATCTTGGAGATGGCGTTGATGGACTGCTCAAGGCGTTTGATGAGTACTTCGTTGGTTGCAATCAGCGCGGCGTGCTGACGCTGCAACTCCTGTTCTAATTTTCTGCGTTCGTTGATGTCGCGAATCAATCCCTCGGTTCCGATGATTTCGCCCGCTTCGTTTCTTAAATATTGCGCGTTCATGGAGATCCAGATCAGAGACCCGTCTTTTCGCCGCACCAGACAGGCTTGACTCTTTAGACTTCCGGTTGCCGCGAGCTTGACCAACAACTTTGCGCGTTCCTCGGGATCGGTGTACATCAACTGAATGTTTACCTGAAGCATATCCTCAACAGAATCATAACCGAATATCTGCGCCATGCGGGGATTGACCAGAATGAATTCCCCGTCCATATTCACCTGAAAGAATCCGTCTTGTAGATTTTCCAGAATTCTGCGGTTCTGCGCTAAACTGATCCGCAAGGTTTTTTCCGTTTTCAACTGCTCGGTTAGGTCGGTGCCGATGCTTAGAATTGCCGGTTGTCCGTCCCATTCGATCGGTTTCGCGTTGATCAAAAGGGGAATCTGCGTTCCGTTTTGACCCAGCACCGTCTTCTTGATGACGAGTTCTCCGACTTCGTGCGCCAGATGAAACTTCTCTCGAACCGACGCATCGGTCGAGCCCATGGATAAATCGTAGATCCATTTTTTTCGCAGTTCCTCTTTGGAATATCCGTGCAGCTGTGCCGCATAGTCGTTTACGTAGAGAATCTTTCCGGACTCTTCAACGACTATGATCGAGCTCGGCGCAACGTCGCAGATGTGTGCGAGGCGCCTGATCTCCTCCTGTGCCTTTTGCGTTTCCTGCTGATATTGAATTTGATTGGTGATATCGGTAAACGTGCATGCAAATTGCATGGGTTCCGTGCGATATGCCGTTACACTGAAGTGCTTCTTGAGCGAAACAGAATAGTTTTGAAAGGTGACGGACTCTCCCGTAGCGGCAACATTTCCATAGATGTTGATCCAATAGGATTCCGTCTCCGGCAAAATATCCAGAACGGTTTTTCCGATTAAATCGTCTGCGCAAAGTCCGGTCAACTTCTCAAAGGCGGGGTTTACAGCTAAGAACCGGTAATCCTTTGGTCGGCCTTTCGAATCGGTGATGATTTCATGGAGCGCAAACGCATCCACCATTTTCTGAAATAACAACTGATAATCCTGCTGCGCCTTTCGCTGGGCGGAAATATCTTCCATGATGACATAAACTTGAAACGGTGTTTTTTCGCCATCGTGAAAAAGCGGTGTTGCGGTGACGGAGGTCCAGATGTACTCTTTTTTTTGCGCATGAGAAACGCCGAGTGTGTATGGGCCGAACGGTTTTCCGGTGCGCAGCGCAATCGAGGACGGATACTCTTCTACGGGCAAGACGGAGCCGTCTTCCCGAACGAGTTTCCATTCTGCCGAACGGGACGAACGCTTTTGCATCTCGCCCGCAGGCAGACCAAAGATTCGCTCTGCGGCGGGGTTGACGCAGAGAATATTTCCCTGGATATCCTGATACAAAACGCCTTGAGACATCGACTCAAACAGACGGTTGAGCTCCTCTGCGCGCGCGTTATTTTCCTGGTCAATGCGCTGCTGCTCCGTGACATCCCGAATGCTGACACAAACGTATTCGATGCCTTGCGAGCAAAACGACCTCGCCGATACAAGCCCCTCGTTGTAGACACCATTCTTGCGCCGAAAGAAACAGGTGCGTGGTTCGAGGGTGGAGTGTTCCTTCAAGTGATTTAAAAACTTGTTGCGATCGGATGGGTTTTCATAGAGCGCGAGCTCAAGCGTTGTCTTGCCGATCACTTCTTCCTGCGTGTATCCTGTGACGCGGCAAAAGCCATCGTTGACATGTATGATCTTGCCGTCGCATACTCTGGTTAAGACTGCGGCATCAGGACTGGCTTGAAAGACGGTTTGAAAAAACGCGTCTTTCGAGAGGTCATCCGTAGATCGATCCGTTTTCTTCATTCCCACTACCTCATCCGAATCATGTAAAATCCTATTCTCCATTTTATGAGCGGATAAAAACCATGTCAATGCACGATATGACGGTTTTATCCGAAATCGAACGGAAAGCTTCCGATTCAGCGATCCGGTTGATTGATTTTTTCGAGTTATTCCGCAGACTGCGATTATTTTGAGCGATTTACCGTCAATCCGTCAGTTTTTTTGCATGATTCAATTCAGAACCGCTCATTTTTTTGCGAATTGTTGCTGAAGCGAAAATGGTGTGTATAATATACGGGTACAAACGCACTTGATCCGGATTTTACAATTCCGGTTTCAAATCCGGGTTTATCACTTTGAAAGGAGCGAATCGCTATGTTTCATTTCTCCTTTGACTGGATGCAATCGCTTTCCATGCTGGGTCGCGTGGCGCTGGCCGCGGTGCTTGCGGGTGTGATCGGCTATGAGCGCGAGCATGTGCAGCGAAACGCCGGTATGCGCACGCATATCCTCGTCGCCATCGGCGCGGCGCTTGTGATGTGTTGCGGCGAGTTTTTAATGTCGCAATACCCGAATTCGAGTATTGATCCCGCGCGTATCGGCGCGCAGGTGGTCAGCGGAATCGGTTTCCTTTGCGCGGGTACCATCATCAAAGAGGGCATCTCCGTGCGCGGGCTGACGACCGCGAGCAGCCTATGGTGTGTGTCTTGTGTGGGTCTCGCCGCGGGGTGCGGAAACTACATGCTTGCGGCTGCAACCACGATATTGATTCTCATCGTGCTGCGCGTGCTGCGCACCATGGCGCACAGCCGCAGAAAGAAAGCGAACCGCCTTGTGTTGCAGATTGTGCTCTCTATGGAAGGACAGACGATCGTGAAACTACAGGAAGACTTGGAGCGCATGGGCTGCGTGATTGACGAGTTCAGCTTCGCCATTGACACCAAGAACCTCAAGCGGCATGTCTACGCGCATCTCACGCTGCCGGATCGCGACAATCTAGCTCCCTTGATGGAGGGACTCTCCCGCATTGACGGCGTTGCCTCCGTCGAATCGGTGTATGAGTAAAAACTGCTCCGCAGGCTCCTTTGGAAACGAATTGACTGCAAATCAAGACTCCCCGCGCGGCAGCGCGGGGAGTCTTTGATTCAAACAATCAGCCTTCGAGCATTTGCAGGATAAAGGACTTGTTGCGCGCGCCGACGGCTTTGTTGACCATGTCGCCGCTTTCAAACACCATCAGCGTGGGAATGCTCATTACGCCATATTGGCTCGCGAGCTGCGGCTGCTCATCGATGTTGATCTTCGCGACCTTGATGGCGGCGTTTTCCTCCGCGATCTCTTCTACGATGGGAGAAACCATGCGGCAGGGGCCGCACCACGGTGCCCAGAAATCGACGAGAACTTTCTTGTCGCTCTCCAGAATCTCTTCTTTAAAATTCGCGTTGGTGATATTGACAACAGCCATTGTGACCACTCCTTCATTCATATTCATGACGGATACGGTTTTCGTATCCCTGTTTCTAGTATAACGGATGCAATTCAATCTTAAAAGGCAATTTGTGAATATGACGCAAAAAAGCAACAATTCCGCCGATCGCCACGTTGCGTTTTTCATTCGCTTGGGGTAAAGTGAAGCAAATAACGGCGAAAGAAGCAGGAGGGAAGACGAATGCGCACGTTGACGTATACCGCAACGATGGCGGACGAAGGCCGCACGGTTCTGAGCATCCTGCGGCGTGAATTCGCCTGCTCGGCGTCGCATATTTCCCGCCTGAAACGCCGCGAGAAGGGCATTTTGCTTGGCGGCGCGCGCTGCTATGTGACCGCCAGGGTCAAGGCGGGAGATGTGCTGTCGATTGAAATCGGCGACCTGCCGGACGATCACATCGTGCCGATGGCGTACCCGCTCAACATTGCGTATGAGGACGAAGACCTGCTGATCATCGACAAACCCGCGGGGATTGCCGTGCATCAAAGCACGCGCGATCCGGAGGAGCTCACGCTCGAAAACGCGGTCTGCTGCCATCTCGGCGGCGGCATCCATCCGCATCCGGTCAGTAGGCTGGATCGCGGAACCTCCGGACTCATGACATTTGCCAAGAGCGGGTATCTGCATGAGCGACTGCGGCGGCAGATGCATTCGGCGGATTATGCGCGCGTCTATCTCGGCATCGCGGTGGGCAGCGTTGCGCCGCCGGATGGCGTGATCGAGCTGCCGATTGGCATGGCGGAAGGCTCCACCTATCAGCGCGCGATTGTGCCGCAAGGACAGAGCGCGAAAACGGAGTATTGTACCCTCGCGACCAACGAGCGCTTTACGCTACTGCGCCTCGTTCCGCAGACGGGGCGGACGCATCAACTGCGCCTCCACATGTCTGCGATCGGCTATCCGCTCGCGGGGGACTGGCTCTACGGCGCGGAGGATCGCGCGCTCATCGCGCGGCCCGCGTTGCACTCCTACGAACTGACGCTGACGCACCCGATTACGGGCGAGCGAATCCACCTGACGGCGGAGTTGCCGGAGGACATGCGGCGGCTGATCGAGCTACCAACCGACTGGGAGGAAGACCGATGAACATCAAACAATTGGAGCGAGGTGACGTCGTCATCGCACAAATTGAAACCGAAGAAGCGCTGATCACCGACGTGCAGTCCGCGCTGGACTTGATGGCGACCGTACGATACGAAACGGGCGCAGATTGCGTGATATTGCCCAAATCCGCGCTGGATGAGCGCTTCTTTGTGCTCAGCAGCGGACTTGCGGGTGACATCCTGCAAAAGTTTGTGAACTATCAAATGAAGCTTGCCATCGTCGGGGATTTTTCGGGGTACACGAGTAAGCCGCTAAGAGACTTCATCTACGAAAGCAACAACGGCAGCCACGTGTTCTTTGTCGGGACAAATCAGGAGGCAATCGAGAAGCTCTCGCGCGCGAAATAAAAGCCGCACCCGAAGGCACGGCTCTTTGTGCGCGTCCGCACGCAGTAAATCCGAAATAAGCTTAGATAATCCCGAGTGGAATCAGCACCGCGAGCAGCACGATGTTGAGGCCCGCCAGCGAGAGGATCCACTTCTTTTGCGTTTTAGGCTCCTTGTCGTAGATCAGGTAGCTCGCGAGGAAGAACGGGATATAGGTCGTGATGAACACGGGAATCGCGCCCCACCATTTGTAGACCCAGATAAACGCGGGCGTGGAGGCGAGGAAAACCTCCACCAGCGAGAAGAACAGCGCGCTGCCGATGGCAAACACGATACGATTGTTGACGCCGAACATCTTCATGTTCTTGTCGGCGGGCAAGAGCTTGGAGGTAAAGCCTGCGACGGCGAACATCATCGAGAGTTCCCAGCTCACGCCGATGAGTAGGATATAGCTCGTGCTCTCCGGCGAAACCGTCCAGAGCGCATAGCCGGTAACGTGGCAGATGACGGCGTTTGCAATCTCG
>JAQVML010000051.1 GCA_028703645.1 Eubacteriales bacterium | reverse complement strand
TTTTAATCACTAGCGTTTTACTAGTATATCATCAATCGCCAAAAAATAAAGTGTTTTTGCAACGCAATTTGGCCAAAAAAGTGCGCTTTCTGCGAAAAACTCGCGTTAGCTGCGGGTTTCAAACACGTTTCCGCAGTTTGTGCAGGTCACGCGGAGTCTTCCCTTGCCGCGCGGCACGCGGAGTTTCTGCGCGCATTGCGGGCAGATGAGGTACTTATACTGCTTGAGTTCCGCCCAGGTCGGGTTCTTGTGCGCGCGCTTTGCGCGGGGGGCACGGGTGTTTGCGCCCGCGCTCTTGGGGTGAAACACACGGCGAAACCAGTTCTTGACGGCGGTCTCATAGACCAGGTACTTCATGTTCTCCTGATTGCGCTTGTTGAAATTCTTGCTCGTCATGCGGATCACGATCAGCACGAGCAACGCGCCGCTGAGCAGGCTCAGTACGATTCTAAGCCAGCCTACGGTGTTGGAAACGATCATGCCGACAAGCGACAGCACAAGCGCCGCAATCAGCATTGTGCGGTTCAGCTCGTCAATTCTTCTCTGCTGTTGAAACATCCAGTATCCCTCGCTTTGGTTATTCTATCGTTACTATCGAATTCAATCGATACTTCAATATAGTCTGCTCGTGACAGCGCGCTTATCTGGTTAAATACAGTCTCGCGGTCAGCGGCGGCAAAACGGCGCTTATTTCACCGTTGCTTGGCGAAACGGTCTCCTGTGTCAGCACATCCGTCATCGTTTGATTTAGCGTGACCTGCGTTTCTCCGTCCGCTCCCTGCGGAATATCGTCCGGATGCAGCGTCACCGCCTGCTGCCGTTCGCCGCGGTTGATCAACAACAGCGCCTGTTCTCCGCTCTCCGGCAGCCAGCGCAATATGGCATACACTTCCGGCGAGAGAGCGCCCATCCGGCAAAGGCCGGTCTTGAGCGCGGCGCTTTCCTTTCGCGCACGCATCAACGCGGAATATCCCGCAAACACCGCCTCGTGTTCCGAGCCCCAGGGATACGTTCCGCGATTAAACGGATCACTCATGCCCGTCATGCCGGCCTCGTCTCCATAGTAGACGCAGGGCACGCCCGGAAGCGACATTTGAAGCGCCGCCGCAAGAATTAGGCGAAGGTAGCCCTTTTGTTGATCCTGCTCGGTTGGGCGATAGGTCGCCTGTACCTTACGCGAGACCGCGTTGCGATCCGGCGCTCCGGAGAGCGCGGTTGCCGCGCGGATGATGTCGTGGGAACTGATCAGATTCAGGCACGCTTCAAAAAACGGCCTCGGATAATGCTCCCGCAGGGTTTGCAGCGTGTGATCGAGCGCATATGCGTCCGTCCGCGCCGTTAAAAACGAAATTGCAGCCTCGGTGAAGGGATAGTTCATCGCGCTGTCCAGCTCGTCGCCGTTGACATAGCCGCGCCTGCCCTCCGGGCCGTATTTATTGGAGCAGTCGTCCCAAACTTCGCCGAGGAGAACGCCCTCCGGGTCGTTTTGCTTGAGTCTTCTGCGCAGAATGCGAATGAACTCGTCCGGCAATTCGTCCGCAACGTCCAGCCGCCAGTTGGTCGCTCCGTCCTTTGCCCAGTGCGACAACACACCCTGATCGCCCGCGATGAAGTCCGTATAGCTCGGCTCCAGTTCATTGACGTTTGGCAGGCTCGGAAATCCCCACCAGCTGTCGTAATGCTTGCGGTCTCCCGCAAAGCGATACCAGCGTTTGTAGGGCGAGTCGTCCGATTCATATGCGCCGACGTCGTCATAGCGCGAATACTTGTCAAAATAGCGGCTGTCCGCGCCCGTGTGCGAAAACACGCCGTCCAGCATAATGCGAATGCCGTTTTCCTTCGCCTCCGCGCAAAGCGTGCGGAACTCGTCCTCATTGCCGAAGATCGGGTCGATGCGGTTATAATCCGCCGTGTCATAGCGGTGGTTGCTGCCGGACTCGAAGACCGGGTTGAGGTAGATCGTCGTCACGCCCAGCGACGCAAGATAACCGAGTTTTTCGCGGATGCCGTTCGCATCCCCGCCGAAAAAGTCGTTGGGTTCATATTCCTCCGCGCCGGGTGCGGGCGTAAAGCAAACGTCTTCACTCCAGCGGTCGTGAATTCGCAAAAACCGTCCGATATTCGCGTGATACTTCGCGCGCTCGCGAAAGTCTTCCCAGCTGCTTCTGCGGAACCGGTCGGGGAATATCTGGTAGACGATGCCCTCGCGCCAGTGCGCGGGCGTTTGAAAGCTGCCGTCATATACCGTAATCTGGTAGGAGCGCGGCGCATGGGATTCCAGTCTTCCCTCGCCGCTGTCGCCGCCGTAAAACTGCGTGCGCCCGTCCGAGGTGCGAATGATGAAATAATACCAAACGAGACAGGGCACCGCCGGCATGGGGATTTCCCCATACACGCGCCCGCCTTCCCGCGTTAGATCAAAAAAAGATTCTACGCCGAGCTGGTTGTAGAGGCGAAGCTGCACATGCGCGCCGCTGTCGCCGCCGATCTCGGCCTCTATTCTTACGCTCGTGCTGCAGGGAACAGCGCCCTGCGGTCTGCGAAACGTCAGAAATCTGGAATGGTGTCGAAACGTAATCATAAGCATAGTATAGCCGATTCCCCGCGGCTAGAAAGCGGATTGTACGGAATGTTGCCAGCTTTTCACAATTTTCCCGACTTCGGAAAACCTTCGACTTTTTTGTCAAAAACGCATGCAGCTGTTCCGGATTTTGCAGAAAAATAACCGCGCGCGATTCGGGCTTCTCTGCCCGCGGCACTGCGGCTATTGTTGACTTATTTGCGCGGTACGACGTCGTCCTGCGACTTGAAGATGTGTCCCGCCTTGATCACGCCGCGCACGCGCGACAGCGGATAGACCGAGGCATGGGGTTCAATCACGGTGCCGGGATTCAGCACGCTGTTGCAGCCGACCTCAACGTGGTCGCCGAGGATCGCGCCGAATTTCTTCAGCCCCGTTTCGTGAACCATTCCCTCATGGCGAACGATGACCAGCGTCTTGTCGCTCTTGACGTTGGAGCAAATCGACCCCGCGCCCATATGAGAATAGTTGCCGAGGATGCTGTCGCCGACATAGTTGTAATGCGGCACCTGCACCTTGTCGAAGAGGATGCAGTTCTTCAGCTCGGTCGAGTTGCCGACCACGCAGCCGCGGCCAACGAGCGCACTGCCGCGAATAAACGCACCGGGGCGCACCTCGGTTCCCGCGCCGATGATGGTCGGTCCCGCGATGTAGATATTCGGATACAGCACCGCGCTCTTGTGAATCCAAACTTCTTCGCTGGGATGATCGTATTCTTCCGGCGAAAGTTTCGGCCCAAGCGCGCGCACAAACGTCTGAATTAGTGGCAGCACTTCCCATGGATAGATCGATTCGATAAAAAGCTGCTCCGCTTGCGTGGTGGAAAGGTCGGCAAACATGTCCTGGTTCTTCATCTATCCTGTCGTCCTCTTTCTCGAAATCTCTTGCTTGTTTCTTCCGCGCGTTTCGCTTATTGGTTTTCCTGCGCGATGGAGCGGAAGCGCGTATATTCGCCCTGCCAGAGCAGCTTGACCACGCCGGTCGAGCCGTGGCGGTGTTTGGCGATGATGATCTGGCTGGTGTTGTCGCCCATCTCGTATTCCTGCGTGTCCATATAGGCCGCGGGTCGATAGAGCAAAATGACCATGTCGGCATCCTGCTCGATGGAGCCGCTCTCGCGCAAATCGGAAATGACCGGCCTGTGGTCGGTTCTGGTGTCCGGGCCGCGGTTGAGCTGGCACAGGAGGATAATGGGCACATTGAGTTCGCGCGCAAGCAGCTTGAGCTGGCGCGTCATGTCCGAAATCTCCTGCATGCGGTTGCCGTCCTTGCGGCTGCCGCTGGCTTGCATCAATTGGAGATAGTCGATCACGATCATATCCAGCCCCGCGCGCGCAGAGAGTCTGCGGCACTTGCTGCGAATCATTGCCACATTCGCGCCGCTGCTGTCGTCAATATAAATCTTCGCCCTACTCATGGGGTCCATAACCTCCATGAGCGCATTCATCTCGTTGCTGCCGATGAGGCCTTCTTTGATGCGCTGGGAATCGACCGAAGCTTCCGTGCAGAGCATGCGCATAACGAGCTGTTCACTGCTCATCTCAAGGCTGAATACCACGACCGTCTTTGCGTTGTGAACGGATGCATATTGCGCAACGTTCATCGCAAAGCTCGATTTACCCATGGCAGGACGGCTTGCCACAATGATCAAATCGCTCTTTTGAAAGCCGTTTGTCATGCGATCCAGCTCGATAAAGCCGCTTGGGATGCCCGTGATCTTGCCGCGCCGCTGCGCCAGCTCGCCGATGAGGTTATACGCCTCCGGCACGATCTGCTCCATGGGAACCAGCGTTCCCTGCACTTTGCGCATGGAGATTTCGTAGATGCGCTTTTCAGCTTGATTGAGCGTGTCTTCCAGCTCTTTCTCGTCGTCCATGCCGTCGCGCATGATCTCGCCGCCCGCGCGAATCAGCGCGCGCTGCGTGCTCTTGGTCTCCACGAGGTTGATATAGTGCGAAACGTTCGCCGCGGTCGGCACAAACGTGACGAGGTCGGTCAAATAGGTCAGCCCGCCCGCCATGTCCAGCTTGTTATGCCGCTCCAACTCTGCGGTCAGGGTCACGAGGTCAACCGCGTTTCCGCCCGCGCGCACATCCCGCATCGCGGCGAAGATCGTCGCGTTCGCGGGCACGTAAAAATCCTCCTCACGCAGTTGCTCGAGGCAGACTTCCAGCGCGCCGGTATCGATGAGCATACTGCCGAGCACGGAGCGCTCTGCGTCGCTCACGTGCGGCATCGTGGTTATATTCGTTTCGGGTTGATTGAATTCGTATTGTTCCATCGCTTGCTCCGATCCGCTAGAATGGCAAGGGTATCCGCCTTTGCGCGGGCGCGCGCCGGCAGCGATTCAATCAACACTTGTCGACGATTACCTTGACCTGTGCAAACGTGTTTTCATACAGGCTCACGCGGACGGTGTATTCGCCCAGCGCGCGGATGGGGTCCGCCAGCGCGATCTTTTTCTTATCGATCTCCACCTGCTTCTGCTCCGCAATCGCTACGGCGATCTCTTTGCCCGTGATCGCGCCGAAGAGATGCCCGTTTTCGCCAACCTTGGCTTTCACGGTAATGACGGCGCCTTCCAATTGCTTGGCAAGTTCGCGCGCGGCAAGTCCCGCCTGAAATTTCTTGTGTGCGGCGGCGCTCTTTTGAATGCTCGCAGCGTTGATCGCCTGCGCGTCGGCAGGGGTTGCCAGCTTGCGCGGCAGGAGAAAATTACGCGCGTAGCCGTCCGATACGTCCACGATCTCGCCCTTTTTGCCCGTTCCCTTAACGTCCTGTTCCAATAATAACTTCATTGTGTGTTATGAACCTCCTGCATATAGTGTTCGATGGCGGTACGCACATGCATCTCCGCCTCGTCGAGTTCCATGTTGGTCAGTTGCGCACCCGCCATGGTGAGGTGTCCCCCGCCGCCCAAGCGTTCGCAGATGATCTGCACGTTGATGTTGCCCAGCGAGCGTCCGCTGACGCTGATGCTCTCTCCGTCGCGTCCGAGTACAAACGCGGCTTCGATGCCCTTGATTCCGATGAGTTCGTCCGCCGATTTTGCGGCGATGAGCGATGCGTTATTCATCTCCTCGCCAACGCTGGCGAGCGCCACGCCGCCGGTGAGGATCTCCGCGCTGCGCACGGTGGTCGCTACGTCTCCAAAGCTCTCCATATCGTCCTGAAACATCTGCTTAACCATGCTGGTTTCCGCGCCGTTTTTGCGCAGATACCCCGCCGCTTCAAACGTTCGGGAGCCGACGTTGAACGCGAAATGCTTGGTATCAATCGTGATACCGGCGAGCAGCGTTCCGCAGACCAGCGCGGGCGGGCGAATGTTTACGTCAAAGTATTGCAGCAGCTCCGTGACAAGTTCACTGGTGGAGGAAGCACGCGCTTCCAGAAAGTGCAGCGTGGGGTTGTCGATGTGATCCGCGCCTCTGCGGTGGTGATCGATCACGACCACGCGGCCCGCGAGTTCCAGCAGTTTCGGTGCAATCAGTGAACCCACGCGCTGGGTATCCACCACCACGAGCACGCTGGTCGGGCGCATGATACGCTCCGCATGCTCCGGCGTAATGATCATCGAGCTAAACGCGTTGTTGTCGCGAATGAGTTCCAGCGCGTGCTCGATCATGCTGTTTTGCTCGCCGAGTACGATATAGGCGCGAGAACCCGCGTGCTTTGCGCAGGTGGCAACGCCAAGCGCCGCGCCGATGCAGTCCATATCCGGTCTGCTGTGGCCGACGATGAATACGTCTCCCGCGTTGTCGAAAAGCTGGTGCAGTGCTTTGCTGAAAAGGCGCATCTTGACGCGGCTCTGCATGGCTTCCATCTGCCGTCTGCCGCCGTAAAACACGTATCCGCCGCCCTTTTTAATGACGGCCTGATCGCCGCCGCGTCCCAGCGCAAGCTCCATCGCCTGGCGCGCGCTCTCATCCGCGCGGGCGACGCGATCCGAAGCGCCAACCGCGATTGAAAGCGAAATCAGCATGCTGGTGCCGGTGTCCAGATTGTGCGCCTGTTCCAGCAGCGGAAATCGCGCGCGCTCCAATTGCGGCAGGTGCTGCGCTTCAAACACAACGAAGAACCGTCCGTTTTCATAGCGGCGGTAAACGCCGTCAATCTCCTTAACAAGGTCTGCAATCAGGCGCTCCACCTCGGAAAAAACGCTCGTGCGGTGAAACTGCACATCCGCCGAAAGCTCTTCATAATTATCGATGTAAATGAGCGCAACATACGGCATCTGCTCTTCAAAGAGGCGCTGATAGTGCGCGGCCTCCGTTCGATCCAGCCAGTATTGAAACATCATCATGCGATTGTCCGTGTCCCGGCGGACGGGCACTCTCATCACCTGATAAACGTTGCCCGCAAGCTCCATCGGAACCGCGACCAGAGGCGCAGAGAAGTCAAAATTCGGCTGCACGCCGCAAATGTCCGACTCCGCGAATATCTTTTGCATGGACTCGTTGCGCCAGGCGATCTTGCCGTCCTGCTCAATCAGCGCACATGGGATTGCCACCTGATTGACGAGCTTGGACGCAATTTCGGAATTCTCCGAAAATACGTCGTCCATCAATGTCTGCGCTTTTTGCAGGCGTTTTTGTTCCATCACAAGACTGGTCGCAAACACGATCAAGCTCACGCCCAGCGCAATTAGTCCCACGGTCAGACGATAGGACTGGTACCAGCCGGACGCATAGATCGCGATGCAAAGCACGCCAAGCAGTACGCCAAGCGGCAGGAGAATTGTCTTCGTTTTCTTCATGCCGTCTCTCCTTTGGAACAGATCAATCGTAATTCATCCGTCGGTATGATGGGCCGCACATCGGCCGAACATCCTTTAATCATACCTTCTCGTGCGGGGGAATGCCGGATAAGCGCATCCGCAACCGAAAAATTTGGTCAAAGCAGCCGAGCAGCACCAGCGGATAGTATAGGTAATAATAGAACAACC
>JAQVML010000050.1 GCA_028703645.1 Eubacteriales bacterium | reverse complement strand
TCGGCATCTCAACAACATAGATATCCACGATCAACGCGATGCCCGCAAGCATGCCAATCAGGATGCACCCCTGCACAAACAGGTTTAAAAAACGGTTGTTCTTTCTCATAGGATTCTGATCCTCCGATTTTTGTTTCATTTGGGTGGGTGACGTCAACTCCACCACTGATTCTTGCGCAAAAAGAATAGACCATCGTCTTTTCTGACGACAGTCTATCGCTATATTTATCGTTTGTCAATAAATATTTATTGTTTTTCGGTTATCGAGTACGAAATACTGTGCATTTGCCCGTTCCGTTGAGCAAATCCGCAATGCGCTGCTGTGCGCTTGCGATGTAGACGGTCGTCCCCTCGCGAATCGGCTGCTTGATGAAGTCCAGCTTGGCGCGCGCGCCGTTACTGCCCGCACGGCTGGAGCCGACGCAGCTATCGGTCAGAATCTCGATCTGCTGAATCACTTCGTCCGCGTCCTTTCCCTCGACCACGGGTACCAACGTGTTCGGGTCCGCCGGGTCGCGATAGATGCCGTCCGCGCTCGTGAAGATCACAAGATATCTTGCGTGCACGAGCGAGCAGATGACGGAGGCCGTCTCGTCGTTGTCGATACACTCCACGACTGTTTCGCCTTGCTTGCGAAGGTTTGCAAGTTCCATCTTGCGAACCTCCTCAATGCTCACGGGGTCATTGTAGTTCACGATCGGGATTGCGTTCTGCTTTGCCGCGCGCAGCAGAAAGCTGCGGATGTGTTTGCGCTTTTCCTCGTCGTTAAAGTGCGTGTGCTCCACCATAAGCTGGCGCACGCTGAAGCGATCCGGAATATATCTGCGATATTCCATCATGAGTATGGTTTGCCCTTGCGCGGCATAGTCCGCCTTGATCTCCTCGATATCGCCGGTCAGTTCTTTTCCGTTTCTGCGGATGTAGTCGAGGCGGCCGATTTCGGTCGCGCCGCTGCTAACCCAAATCATTCCGGGCCGAAGCTCGGAACCCAGGCGGGAGAAGATGTTGTAGTCGATGTCATTATCGGCCCGGCGGATGAGCGCCATAGAGCCGATCTTACCGACGAGATCATAATCGAATTTCATAATGCATCTCTTCTTTTCTGATCAGAAAAGAAGTAAAAGAATTTCCGATAGAGTACCCTTTTCTTTTTCTTAATTGAAAAAGAAATAAAAAGAACTTCTTCTTACGACTGTACGAGATACGCGTGGATAAAGGGCTCCAGTTCGCCATCCATGACGGCCTGAATATTTCCGTTTTCCGCGCCGGTGCGGTGATCTTTCACGAGCGTATACGGCTGGAACACATAGCTGCGAATCTGGCTGCCCCACTCAATCTTCTTCATCTCGCCTTTGATCTGGTTCATCTGCTCTTCGCGCTCGCGCTCCTGCAATTCCAGCAGTTTGCCGCGCAACATGCGCATCGCGGTCTCTTTGTTTTGCAGCTGACTGCGCTCGTTTTGACACTGTACCACCGTGCCCGTCGGGATGTGCGTAATGCGGATTGCCGAGCTCGTCTTGTTGATATGCTGGCCGCCCGCGCCGCTGGCACGGAAGGTATCCACGCGGATATCGTCGGGATCGATCTTGAGGTCGCCCGTCTCGTCGTCGAAAATCGGCGTCACGTCCAGCGAGGAAAACGACGTGTGCCGTCTGCCGCTGCTATCAAAGGGAGAGATGCGAACAAGCCTGTGTACCCCCTTTTCCGCTTTGAGGTAGCCATAGGCGTTTTCACCGTCCACCTCAAAGGTTACGGATTTCACGCCCGCCTCGTCGCCGTCCAGCATGTCCAGCTCGCGCACAGTCCAACCCCTGCCCTCGCAATAGCGCACGTACATGCGATACAGCATCTGCGTCCAGTCCTGTGCCTCTGTGCCGCCTGCGCCCGCGTGCAGCGATAAAACGGCGTTGACCGCGTCATACGGGCCTTTGAGCATCTGCTCCATGCGCATGCTCTCGATGGCTTCGCCGACGGAGGCGGTCTCGTCCTTGATCTCGTCCACAAGGCTGTCGTCCTGCTCTTCTTCCGCCATCTCGATGAGCGCGCCAAGGTCGTCATACCGCGACTTGAGCTTGTTATAGCGTGCGAGTTTGTTTTGCAGCTGGCGTGAACGCTGGGAGAGCTTGTTTGCGTTGTCCACGTCGTTCCAGAAATCCGGCGCGGACATTTGGTCGTCCAACGCCTGAATCTCCTCTTTGATGCTCTCGGGACTGAGCGCCTTGCGGCATTCTTCCAGCTGCTCGGCATACTCCCCGAGGCTCATTTTATATTCGTCCAATGGGATCATAATCTACTATGTCGACTCCTCTCGATCGTACTGTATAATTTTTTCTTCAGTGCGGTCAATGTTTCGCTATCCACCCGAATACAGGGCGGCGCGCGCCGTATCGAGTCATTCGTTCTTGCCGTGGCAGTTTTTATACTTTTTGCCGCTGCCGCAGGGACACGGATCGTTTCTGCCAACCTTTTTCTCGCTGCGCGAGAAGGTAGCAGCGCTGCCCTCCGCCTTGGGTTCGATGGGCTTTGCGAGCTGCACGCGTTGCAGCGGGCCTCCGGTCACCTGCATCGTGTACAGGCGGCGAACGGTCTGCTCGCGGATTTCGTCCACCATCGCGTCAAACATTTCAAATCCTTCGCTCGTGTAGGCATAGACGGGGTCTTTCTGCCCGTAGGAGCGCAGGCCGATGCCCTGCTTGAGCTGATCCATGGCGTCGATGTGCTCCATCCAGTGCTCGTCGACGGTTCTTAAGAGCAGCACGCGCTCGTTTTCACGCATATCGACCTCTGCCTGTTTGAGTCGCTCTTCGGTATGCGCATATGCCATGTCCGCAAAGGCGTAAAGCTTCTGCGTGATCTCTTCAAACGAGAGCTTCTTGCGCTCGTCCTCAGAGATCAGCGGGCGCGCGGGCTGTAGTGTGAGCTTGCAGATCTCCTGCGATAGCGCGGTGAGGTCCCAGCTATCCTTTGGCGCATGCGGGTTGCATTTCTGCTGCGCAATGCCATCGATAGTGCCATAGATCATGGTCTTGATGCTGTCGGAAACATCTTCGCCCATGAGCACGCGGCGGCGCTGACCATAGATGATCTCGCGCTGCTTGTTCATTACGTCGTCGTACTTGAGCACGTTTTTACGCGTCTCAAAGTTCATGGATTCCACGCGTTTTTGCGCGGCCTCAATCTGCTTGGTGAGCATCCGCATTTCAAGACGAATTTCGCCCTGTTCGTCCGCACTCGTAAAGCGATTGAGCATGTTGGTGACGCGCTCTCCGCCAAATCTGCGCATCAGTTCGTCCTCAAACGAAACAAAGAACTGCGTGGAACCGCGGTCACCCTGACGGCCGGAACGACCGCGCAACTGGTTATCGATGCGGCGGCTCTCGTGCCGCTCTGTGCCGAGGATGAAGAGGCCGCCGAGGGATTCTACCTCGTCGTGCTCCTGAGATGTGACGGCTTTGTGCGCTTGATAAAGCTCCTGATAGCGTGCGCGCGCGGTGAGCACCTCTTCGTTATCGGTGTCCGCGTGGCCCACGGCTTCTTCAATGAGCCAGTCTTCCATGCCCTCGTTGCGCATATCCCTGCGCGAGAGGAAATCCGGGTTGCCGCCGAGCAGAATATCCGTGCCGCGGCCCGCCATGTTGGTCGCGATCGTGACTTGACCTTTTTTACCGGCCTGGGCGACGATCTCCGCCTCTTTTGCGTGCTGCTTTGCGTTTAACACTTCGTGGACAATGCCAATGCGCGTAAGCCTGCTGCTGAGATATTCGCTTCGCTCCACGCTGATGGTACCCACGAGCACCGGCTGCCCGGTCGTGTGAATCTGCTTGATGCTCTCGACAATCGCGTCAAACTTGCCCTTTTCGGTCGGGAAGATCGCGTCGTCCAGATCGGTTCTACGCAGAGGCTTATTGGTCGGGATCTCGACGACGTCGAGATCGTAGATGCTCATAAACTCGCTCTCTTCGGTCTTTGCGGTACCGGTCATGCCGGAGAGCTTTTTATACATACGAAAATAGTTTTGCAGCGTGATGGTGGCGAGCGTTTGGTTCTCTTTCTCCACCTTGACGCCTTCTTTTGCTTCCAGCGCCTGATGCAGGCCTTCGCTGTAGCGGCGTCCAATCATGAGACGACCCGTGAACTCGTCTACGATGAGCACCTCGCCATCCTGCACAACATAGTCCTTGTCGCGCGTAAAGAGCGCGTTGGCGCGCAGCGCCTGCACGATATGGTGGTTGATCTCCATATTGGCGGGATCGCCGAGGTTCTCGAGGCCAAAGCGCTGCTCGGCTTTTTGAACACCGTCCGCCGTGAGCTGCACCGTGCGCTTCTTGATGTCGCACTGATAGTCGCCATCCTCCGGCACTTCTTCGCCGAGAATGCGATCCGAGCTGGACTGCTGGGTCAGGTCGCTCCCACGCGAAAGCCCGCGCACAAAGCGGTTTGCCTCGATATACAGCTCGCTGGATTCTTCGCCTTCGCCGCTGATGATGAGCGGTGTACGCGCTTCGTCAATGAGGATGGAGTCCACCTCGTCGATGATGGCATAATTCAGCTCGCGCTGCACCATTTGCTCGCGAAAGACCACCATGTTGTCGCGCAGATAGTCGAAACCAAACTCGTTGTTGGTGCCGTAGGTGATGTCGCTGTTGTAGGCCGCCTGCTTTTCCTCGCGCTCCATGCCGTTGACCACGCAGCCGACGCTCATGCCGAGGAAGCGGTAGATTTTGCCCATCCACTGCGCGTCGCGTTTGGCGAGGTAGTCGTTGACCGTGACCACATGCACGCCTTGCCCCGTCAGCGCGTTGAGGTAGGCGGGCAGCGTCGCCACGAGGGTTTTGCCTTCGCCCGTCTTCATTTCAGAGATACGCCCTTGATGCAGAACCATACCGCCTAGCAGCTGTACGTCAAAGTGCCGCATGTCCACGGTACGAACCGCGGCTTCGCGCACGGTTGCAAACGCCTCCACCATGATGTCGTCCAGCGTCTCGCCATTGTTCAGCCGCGCACGAAAGGCCGCCGTCTGCGCGCGGAGCTGTTCGTCCGTCATCGCCTGCATCTGCGGCTCGATTTCGTTGATGCGCCGAATATACGGCTGTAATTTCTTCAGTCGACTTGCGCTTGTGTTTCCAAGCAGCGTATCCAAAAATCCCATTCGGAAAACTCCTTTGTGTTTTTATCCGTGGGCGATTGCTGTTTTTCTTGAATGATCTCCCAAAACAGAACCGTTTTTCGTCGCTGTTCCGGCGTTCAAAAAGGCGCTCGTCCGCATAATACCCTAAGTTTGAAGTATAGCAGAAAGCGTGCCTTCTCGCAACAAAAAGCCCCCGATTCCACGGGAGCTTCACAATGCCGGGCTTGTCGTGGCAAGCGTGTGGCAAGAATGCGCGCTTGGGTTCAAGCGAAGCACGTTTTTACGCCACCAGCCGCGCTTTTTTCGCGCGCTGTACCATGCCAATCGTGTAGAGCACAAGCGCCACCGCGATGAAGATAAACGCGATGATGCGATCCTGCGTGAGCACTTCATGAAACACCAGTACGCCGATGAGCATCTGCAGCGTCGGGCTGGAATATTGTAAAAACCCGACCGTCGAGAGCGGCAGGCGGTTCACGCCGAACGTAAAGAGAATCAGCGGGCTTGCGGTAACGATACCGGTCAATAAAAGCAGCGTTGTCGTCAGCGGCGTGAGTTGCGCAATCGAGGCGCTGCTTGCGGGCGAAAACAGCAGAAACGCGAGCGCAAACGGTGCGATCATGATCGTTTCCACCGCGATGCTGGTGATTCCGCCAACGCCGGCAAGCTTTTTAAACGTGCCATAGAGACCAAAGCTTAGCGCAAGCACGACTGCAATCCAGGGAAACGCGCCATATGCGATGGTCGCGATCAATACGCCAATCGTCGCGAGCGCGAGCGACACCCAGTCCAGCACGCTGCTGGTCTCGTGAAACAGCGCGATACCGATGGCGAACACCACAAGCGGGTTCATGTAGTAGCCGAGGCTGGAGTCGAGAACATGGCCGGAGTTGACCGCCCAAATATAGACGCCCCAGTTGATGGTGATCGAGATTGCGGCGGGAATCATATAGCGCATTTTTGTTCTGTCGCGAAAGACAGCCTTGACCTCGCCGAACTTCTTCGTGAACAGCAAAATCGCTATCGTGAACACCGCAGACCAGATGACACGGTTACAGAGGATGAAAATAGAATCGAGGTTTTCGAGTAAGTGCCAATAGAGTGGCAGCAATCCCCATAAAATATAGCATGTCAGCGTGCTGAGTAAACCAATGTTTCGCTCTTTCATTCTTCTGTTACTCCTCGTTCCGACTATTCTAACACAGGAATCTCGCTGTGCAAGCGTTTTTTTCGAAACTTACAATTTACTTTTGCGCAATGGAACCGCTCGCTTGATCTAGAATGGCTGGAAAGACAATCGGGTCACCGATCCGGCCCCAAGAACAAAAAAAGCCTCCGAGCGTACCCGGAGGGAAAGAAAAATCACATGCCTTCGCGCCGGAAATGCCTCCGGCGGAAGACAAGGATGGTATTTGGGTTTAGCGGTGCTTAGCAGCTAGCTTTCGCAACCGGATGACGAAACTTCATCTTAAACAGATACGCCACGATGTATAAACGATCCAACATTTCTCTCACGCTCTCTTTCACTCTTCTGTTTCTTCGTGCACCTTTTTTTCAACATCTTGTTTCTTCTATGCTCGTATCATACAACATATATGTGAACAGATTTTTATTTGAAAATGAAGATTCTATTATTTTCTGTAAACAGTCTGTTTCCTCGATATGGCGGGTTTGTAAAATAGGATAAATCCACCTGATTTTTTTGCTTGATTTCATCCGCTCACATAAGCGAAAAATCCTGTCTTTACTGACTTTTAAGGACTTACTGCATCTGATTCGCAACTAAGAAATAAAAAAACGTCGCCGCCAAGTCTACCAGCATTTTTCATTCACTCGAACAGATTATTGAATTGTTTTGCAAAGTTCGCTTGACATTTATAATCTGCGATGTTATCTTAATTGCAAAGCTGGCTTTGCATAATTGAGGAGGTAAATTTGGAAACAAAAATCAAAGAACTCCGAAAGGAGAGAAAGATTTCGCAGGAGCAGCTCGCACTCGCCGTCGGCACAACGCGGCAGACGATCACCTCAATCGAGGTTGGCAAATATACCGCGTCTCTTGTGCTGGCGTATAAGATTGCGCGCTATTTCGGGCTCTCGGTTGAGGATGTCTTCGACTTTTCCGAGTTCGATTCCGAGCTAGACTCGCTATCATCCAAACGCTATGCAGGATTGAATTAGAAAGGGAATTTTGGAATATGGAATTGTTTCAGCAAAAACTCAAGTTTCGAATGCTGCTCTTTGGCATCCTCATCTTGTTTTGTCTCGTGATCATTTTCATCAACCAATTGGGCACAGTACTTGCGTACACTGAATGTCTGGCTTACTCCTTCCAACGCGGTTTCTCCGCCGCGGGAATACTGGTGCTCGTGATTTGGATGATAAAATATCGCGCCGCGCTGAAAGACGAAGCAAAGTTGCGTCTTCTCTA
>JAQVML010000049.1 GCA_028703645.1 Eubacteriales bacterium | reverse complement strand
ACATCAGTCCCGAAAAGACAGGTAGCAGCGTGCTGCTGGCGTGATCAGTTGAGACGATCTTCGACAACTTCTTGTTTATCCTTTCTGCCGGATTTTGAATCTGTACCGCAAGTGAATAGCTGGCAGGCTCGTGCGATCGCGATCGGGCGGATTGATTACACAGTACGTTTAAAAACGCATTGTTACGATGAGTAGTATAGCATGTTTGCACAATCAGAGATTTGGCAAACGGGAATCGCGATTGAGCCGCGCGCAGGTGGTTTCGTCCAAATGGACGCACGCAAACAGTTTGCATGACACTTTTGCGCTTTTACTTTCGCACTTCGACGCGCAAGCGGCTTTAAAGAGTGGTCAGTCGCGCCTAGCTCGATCTGCCGCGATACTACCTCTTTGCTGCAAAAACGATGCCTGATTTTGAGATCAGTATATAAGCCATGAAAAAAGAAATCAATAGAAAAGATAAAAGAAAACAATATTAACTACAAAGAAAATTAACCCAAACGAGACATATCATATCTCGGCGAGAAGAAAGGTGATACGATCGAAAGAACGCCACGAGAAGCAATCAGGCCGCAACGCCGGCAAAAAAGCCGTCATGATGCTGTGTTGCACAGACGCAATATCGAGTACTTGAAAAACAACGCAAAACCATGCAAAAAATATTGTTTAGCCAGCACAAAGATGGTATGATCTATAACAACGAGGGGGGCATATAAATGGCTACTTTAAAACAGATCGCGGAAAATTTGCATGTGAACGTATCGACGGTTTCAAGAGCGTTGAACGGCAGCAGCTCCATCAGTGAAGAAATGCAGGTTCGTATCAGAAATGAAGCGGAGAAGATTGGATATACCCTGAAGGGCATCGGCGGCAGGTATTCTCCCGAATGGAACATGGCGGGCGTGATTGTGGCCGAGGTATGGTCCGAATACTACGCAAAGATTGTTCATCTTGCGCAGGAGAAGTTCGCGCAGCGCGGGTATTCCACGATGATTCAGATCACGAACTTTGATCACAGCAATCTCTACTCCGCCATCAAGGTGATGAAGAGCATCCGCGTGAAGTGCCTTTTAATCGTCATGGACGACGAAGAGAAGATATCGAAGGACATCATGGATATGATCCATAAAAGCGGCCTTGCCGTCATGCTCGTGACCTCCAAATATTTCGAGATGATCGATGTGGACTGCATTCATACGAGCGAGATGAGCGGAATTGTGATGGGGGTGCAGCACCTGATCGATCAAGGATATAAACGCATCGGGTTTATCGGCGAGGCCATGACGGAGAACAGGCACTCCATATTTCGCGATGTCATGCAGGAAAACATGCCGAATTGGAAACCGCAATATATCGCCGTTGGTCGGGAACGCGGCGCGCTTGGCGGCTATCTTCGCATGAAAGAGCTGCTGGGGCTCGACCCGCGCCCGGACGCGGTCTTTGCCAGCTATGACTTAATGGCGATCGGTGCGATTCACGCCATACGGGAAGCCGGGTTGAAGGTTCCCCAGGATGTCGCGGTGCTGGGGTTTGATAACATCACCGAATCCGCATATGTAGAGGGCGGCATCACCACGATTGCAAGCCCCTGTGAAGATATGATCGCCATCGCAATCAATGTTTTGATGAAACGCGTACAGTCCAGAGCCGGCGCTCTCCAACAGATCTCACTCCAGCCGAAATTGATCGTTAGAAAGACAACATAATGCAAAATGATTTGCAATGTTGCATAAAGTTGCGCAAATAATTTGCGTAATTTCTATTGACGTTCTCGGAAAAGGTGTGAGATAATCCACTCGTCACTTCTGGAATGTATTCATCCGTAATTTTGAACAAAGTGGAGGAGAAAAATGAAGAAACTAATTGCATTCGCCCTGACAATTGTCATTGCACTCTCTGCATTCGGATGCGCGACTCCGACCGGCACTCCCGACGCAGGAACCCCGACGGAGGCTGCCAAGGGCGCACAAGCCGCCGCTGAGGGCCTCGCAAGCGATGCGCTGATCGGTATTGTGCTTCCCACAAAAGAAGAGTCGCGTTGGCTCAACGACCAAAAGTATTTTGAAGAAATCTTTGGTGGCGGCAACTACAACTATGAGATTCTCTTCAGCCAGAACAACTCCGCAAACGAAAAGACCAACATTGAAACATTGCTCAGCAAGGGCGCAAAGATCATCGTGCTGTGTGCCTATGATGCGACCGCAGCCGCCGCCGCGGTGAGCGATGCAAAGGCCGATGGCGCGATTGTCATTTCTTATGACCGCCTGATCATGGGCACCGACAAACTCGATTATTACGTAACCTTTGACAGCCGCTCGGTCGGCAAGGCGCAGGCGGATTACCTGATTGCCCAGGCCGCGGGCCGCAAAGGAATCAACCTCTATATGTATTCCGGCGCGCTGACGGACAACAACTCCGTGCTATTCTTTGAAGGCGCATGGAAATCATTGCAGCCTTATATTGCAGACGGTACATTCGTTGTTCGCAATTGCAGCAAAGCCATTGAGCATAAGGACAAGAATGACCTCACGCGCGACGAGATGATCTCCATCATGCAGACCATTGACTCGGAGTGGAATATGGCGATTTGCAAGGGGCTTGCGGAAGCGCACTTGACCGCGGTCGGTCCCGAATCCAAAGGCGAGGTCTTTGTTCTTGGTCCGGCGGATGATGACTGCTGCCGCGCGCTTTCGGACGCATTCCGTACGGATCCCGAAGTCACCAAGCTGATTATCACGGGTGCCGACGGCGTAGAAGCCTCCGTGCAGTACATCATCGATGGCAAGCAGTCGATGACCGTTTTCAAGGATTCCCAGGCGCTTGTCAAAGGCACGAAGAAGATTGTGGATTCCGTACTCGCAGGCGAGGCGCTCGTGACAGATACCACTTATAATAACGAAGCAATGGACGTTCCGACCGTGCAAGCGGAAGTTGTAACCGTAACGGCTGACAACATCGCGGATGTGTTCTTCAAAACGGGTGTGTATGATGGCTCCAAGTTCACCGGCTGGAATTGAGTACTGATTGATTCTGCAGGGAAGATGAGCGGTATGCGCCGCTCATCTTCTTTCAACATGAGAGTATTGGAAAGAACACGAGGTGTTATTGTGAGCGACATCATTCTGGAAATGCGGAATATTTCGAAGTCTTTTCCAGGCGTTAAAGCATTAAAAAACGTAAATTTTTCCGTTCGTCGCGGGGAAATCCACTGCCTGGTCGGGGAGAATGGCGCGGGGAAATCCACGCTCATGAAAGTGCTATCCGGCATTTATAAACATGGCAGCTATGAAGGCGATATCGTCTACAACGGCAACGTCATGGAGTTTCGTTCGATCAAGGACAGCGAGCATCAGGGAATCGCCATCATCAATCAGGAACTCGCGCTGATTCCTGAACTGACCGTCGCTGAGAATATTTTCTTTGGGCACGAGCGCATGAAGAATAGCCTCATCGACTGGAATGAAACCATGGTGCAAGCCAAGGAATATCTCAGCAAAGTTCGGCTGGATATCAACCCGAGAACGAAGATTCGCGATCTGCGCGTAGGAAAACAGCAGCTTGTCGAGATTGCAAAAGCGCTGTCAAAAAACGCAAAGCTGATGATATTGGACGAGCCCACCTCGTCTTTAAACGAGGAAGACAGCGCGAACCTCTTGCAACTGCTGCGTGAGCTGAAAGAGCAGGATGTGACGATCATTATGATCTCCCATCGCCTGATGGAGGTTGTCGCCATCGCGGATACCGTTACGGTTCTGCGTGACGGTTCGACAATCTGCTCCATCAATACCGACGAGCGAGAGATAACCGAGGGAGAAATCATTAAGCACATGGTCGGCCGCGAGATGGATCATATCTATCCCAAGCGGGAGAGCCATGATATTGGCGACGTGTGCTTTGAGGTAAAGAATTGGTCGGTCTATGACACGAAGCTGGGCCGAGAAATCATACACGATCTCAATCTAGAGGTTCGCAAGGGCGAGATTGTGGGGCTTGCGGGCCTCATGGGTGCGGGGCGAACGGAGTTTGCCTTAAGCATATTCGGCAATACGCCGGGTTACCAAATCACGAGCGGACAGATCCTGATGAACGGCAATCCGGTGCGCTTTAAGACCCCGAACGACGCGATTGAAGCGGGCGTCGCATACGCGACGGAGGATCGAAAACGCAACGGTCTTGTCATGATTCAGGATGTGCGCTTCAACACGACATTTGCAAACTTAAAATCTCTTGTTTCGCATCATGTCATCAATCAAAACGAGGAGATTATTCAGACGGAGAAACTCCGCAAGGATATCAACATCAAAACGCCATCCATCCAACAGACGGTCATGAACCTCTCCGGCGGCAACCAGCAGAAGGTTGTTTTGGCGAAATGGATCTTTGCAAATCCGAATCTGATGATTTTAGATGAGCCCACGCGCGGGATTGACGTCGGAGCAAAGTATGAGATTTATACGCTGATGAACGAGATGGTTCGTCAGGGAATGTCCATTATTATGATCTCTTCGGAACTTCTGGAGATACTTGGCATGAGCGACCGAATCTTTGTGATGTGCGAAGGGAAGATTACGGGCGAATTACAGGCAGGGGAAGCAACGGAGCAGAGCATCATGCGGCTTGCAACGAATATGGAGGATAAGGGAAGCCATGAATGAAACGGGTGTAAAGAACAACGGCCTTGGTCGTGAGATTGTGACTCTTCTTAGGAAGAACGTGCGCAACTACGCCATGTATATCGCGCTCGCGGTGATTTTTATCGTTTTTCAGTTGATCAGTAAGGGTTCGTTTTTAACCGCGAGAAACATCACGAACCTAATCAATCAAACAGGCTACATCGCGGTGATGGCAGTCGGTATGACGCTCGTGCTCATCATCTGCCAGATTGATTTATCCGTAGGATATGTGGCTGGTTTTCTTGGCGCTTGCGCAGCGCGGCTGATGCTTGTGGGTTTGCCCATCTGGCTTGTCATTGTGCTGGTATTATTCTTTGGCGCCGCCATCGGCTTTCTGCAAGGAATGATCATTGGAAAGCTTGGTGTACCCGCGTTTGTAACGACGCTGGCTTGCGAGTTTGCATTTCGCGGATTGCTGACGCTGATCACGGAGTCTACCGGTACGATTCCGGTCACCAACGAGGCGTTTACCGCGCTGTCCAACGGATTTCTTCCGGCGGTCGTCACAATTGGCGGCATGCACGGACTCACGCTGATCATCGGCGCGCTCGCGATCCTGATCGTGATTGCGAGTCGAATTCGTAAACGCAAAGAGCTGAAGCAATATGAGTTTGAAACGGTATCGTTGCCGATCTTTATCGCGCAGCTCGTGTTCTTCGCCGCGTTGATTGGCGTGCTGACCTATGTGTTGGCGGCGTATAACGGACTTTCCTGGACCATTTTGATCGTTGTGCTGGTCACGGGCGCGTATAGCTTTGTGATGAATCGCACACGAATTGGCCGATATGTGTATGGCATGGGCGGCAATCTGGAGGCAGCTTCGCTCTCCGGCGTCAATGTCAAGAAGGTGCTTGTCGGAACATTTGTGTCCATGGGCGTGATGGCGGCGCTCGGCGGCATTCTCTACACCGCGCGGCTCAGCTCCGCTACGCCAACGGCAGGAAACGGGTTTGAACTCGATGCGATCGCGTCCGGTTATATCGCGGGTGTTTCTACGACCGGTGGTATCGGCAGCGTAATCAATTCGGTCGTGGGTGCTTTCGTGATCATGTCGCTCACGAATGGGCTGAACTTGATCGGTGTTGGCGTTTCGTATCAATACGTCATCAAGGGCGTCATCTTTATCGCGGCCGTTGCACTCGATGTACGCAGCCGCGGGAAAAAGGCGATCGGCTAATACACGCGCAACGACGAAGCCTGTTGGAAAAGACGTTTTTATTCGATTGAACGCGAAAGAGAACGGGTAGATTAAAAGATCGTTTTTGCGAAAGAGATCGCTCTTTTTAGAAAGATTGTACTTACAAAAAAGATCGTCTTTTGATAAAGATAATTTGAGCAGAGCAGGATGAAATATTCGCCAATGGAGCAACCCCGCGAATCTCGTTTGAGGGTGCTCTGGTGAAAGTGCGCTCTTGGGAACGCAATCGTTCTGCATTTCGATCGGCAGATGGCATATTTGGGGTATTGTCTCGGTGGAACAATGCCAAACCATCGGCCGAGAGTGGCAATGAATAAGGAGTTTAGACTGGATGAAACAGATAGGATTCGTTTGCTTTGGTGAGGTGAATACGCCTTTCGAGCGGCTCGTAATCAAGCACGACGGCGCGATGGATGCGCTGCGCGCGTTGGAGCAGGCGCAATTGATCGACGCCGGAGTTGTCATTGATGACGCAAAATATGAAACGGCGGATCGCGCCATTTCAATGCTTCAAGGAAAGGAGCTGGACTGCCTGATTCTCAGCATCGCGGGCTGGGTGCCGACGCATACGGTCATCCGCGTGGCGGATCACTTTCGCCATCTGCCGGTGCTGCTCTGGGGCCTCTGCGGCTGGCGCGAAGGAGAACGTCTTGTCACCACGGCGGATCAGGCGGGCACGACCGCAATTCGGCCCGCGCTCGCTGCCATGCACTACCGGTTTAAGTTTGTCTATAGTGTAATTGACAAGCCGGAGCCGATTGAGAAGATCAAGGCGTTTACCGATGCAGCCTATGCCGCGCGGTTCTTGCGCAGCGCGCGTGTCGGCAGCATGGGCTATCGCGACATGCTGCTCTATGGCACGCAGTTTGAAGGAAACAGTATGCGCGGGCAAATCGGGATAGAGGTGGAGCCGTTTGAAATGCTGGAGATGACGCAGATTGCATCATCGCTGGACGATGAAACGGTTGCAAAGACGATATCCTATGTAAAAGAACACTGGGTGTTTGAACAAACCTGTGAAGATCGCGTTCTGGAAACCGGCGCGCGGTATGCGCTATCGATCGGCAAAAAGATTGAGGAGCGTGGGTATGACGCGGTGACGTTGATTGATGTGGACGGCATGAAAAAGCTGCTGGGGTTTCCACCCGCAATGGTGTTTATGCTGCTTGAAGCGTATTATGACGTTTTGACCGTGCCGGAAAACGACGCGATGGGAGCGGCGACACAACTCATAGCAAAAGCGCTCACGGGGCAAACGGCGCCGTATCTGGAATACTATGAGTTTTTCGAAACGAGCATGCTCATCGGTGTGCCGGATTACATCACAAAGAGCGCAACAGAGGGGGAGACTCGCGTACTGCCGACAGCGTTTGGCTTGCTCTCGCAGAGCCTACTCAACGTTTCCCGCGTCAAGACCGGCTTGGTGACGTGTCTGCGGCTCGTCTATCAGGATGGTCGATATGGTATGCACATGTACCTTGCGGATGCGAAAACGCCGCCGCAATGGGAGGAATGCGGTTGGGCAGCTCCCGCGCCGCAATTGCCAAGCCTCGAGGTGTTTCCGCTTGACTGCACGGTGGAGCAATTTGCCGAGCGCGTCTCAAGCCAGCATGTAATCGTTTGCTATGGAGACCATCGCGAGGCGGTGCGCGACCTTTGCAAACTGCTGGAGATCGATCTGCTGTAAGCGCATCCTTATTTATGACAGTGATTGTCCCGAATCGTCTTCTCAACGCGGATCGCTTTGGATAGCGGGTTGGTTCAAAAATTTAAAAACGGCAAATGAAAACGGAGGGGGTACGCCCTCCGTTTTCACTTGTGGTTCTATGTTCTTAAGGAGTCAGGAGAATCAATCGTAAACGAGGAGCGCGATGTCCGGGTTGTCGATGTTCTCAGCG
>JAQVML010000048.1 GCA_028703645.1 Eubacteriales bacterium | reverse complement strand
AACGACGGCTGGCGCTATCTGCCAAGTTACAGTGAAGGGATGGAGCGGACAGATGCCGACGAATCGGCTTTTATTCCCGTTCGGCTGCCACACACGAATCAGGAACTGCCGCTGAACAACTTTGATGAGCGTGACAGTCAGTTTGTGAGCTGCTATCGAAAGCGTATTTCATGGGTTGAGCGCGCTGGGAAGCGTGTTTTTTTGCGCTTTGAAGGCGTGATGACCGCGGCAAAGGTCTATCTCGACGGTGCGTTTCAAACGGAGCACATCGGCGGCTATACACCTTTTTCGTGCGAACTGACGGGAAAGCTGAAGACGGGAGAGCATGTGATCGCCGTGGTCGTGGATTCACGTGAATTGAGCGACATTCCGCCGTTTGGATATGTAATCGATTATCTTACCTATGGCGGCATCTACCGCGAGGTATGGTTGGAAGAAACCGACGATCTCTTTGTGAAAAACGCACAGATCAAGCCGGAGAAATCGGACGGATGCTGGCGCGTAAACACGGATGTTTTTCTCGACAACGCGCTTGGCATCAGCGGACAGGCGGAACTGCAATTCGCTTTGAACGGGTCGGACGGTGACGGCGCTACACTGGAGTTACCCGTATCGCTCAGCGGCGAAACGAATCAGACGGTAAAAGCGTCGTTTGATGCGGGGGATGTGCGCCTTTGGGACATCGACGAACCAAACCTCTACGAAATGACGATTTCACTTTCGACTGGAGACATGCAAGACAAATTCAACTGTCGATTTGGCTTTCGAGAAGCGAAGTTCACACCGGAAGGATTTTATCTGAACGGTAAAAAGCGCAAGCTACGCGGACTGAACCGGCACCAAAGCTATCCTTATGTTGGCTATGCCATGCCAAAAAGTGCTCAAGTGCGCGATGCGGAACTGCTCAAGCGGGAATTAGGTGTTAACCTTGTGCGCACAAGCCACTATCCGCAGTCAAATCACTTCCTCAATCGCTGCGATGAACTGGGACTGCTCGTGTTTGAGGAGATTCCAGGTTGGCAGCACATTGGCGGGGAAACGTGGAAGCAAAACACGATGACCGCGCTACAAGAGATGATCACGCGGGATTGGAATCACCCAAGCATCATACTCTGGGGTGTGCGTATCAACGAATCACAGGACGACGACGCGTTTTACGAGGCGACCAATAACCTTGCACACAGACTGGACGCGACGAGGCAGACCGGCGGCGTTCGCAATTTCGAAAACAGTCATTTTCTCGAAGATGTTTATACCTATAACGATTTTCTGCACAACGGCGTGACCGAGCCGCTTAAGAAACCCGAACAGGTCACAAGTGGCCGCGTACCGTATTTGGTAACCGAGCATAACGGGCATATGTTTCCGACAAAAAAGTTTGACTGTGAAGAAAGGCGGGTTGAGCAGGCGCTGCGCCATCTACGCGTGCTGGATCGCATGTATGGATCACCCGGCATAGCGGGCGCGGTCGGCTGGTGCATGAGCGACTACAACACACATAAAGACTTCGGCAGCGGTGATAAGATTTGCTATCACGGCGTGACGGACCTATTTCGTCTGCCGAAGATTGCAGCTGCGGTCTATCGCTCCCAGCAGGACGAATCGGTCGTAATGGAGGTCGCCTCCGGCATGCATCAGGGCGAGCGCGCGGGCTCCGACCTCGGATGCGTCTGCGTTTTCACCAACTGCGACACGGTGCGCCTGTATAAAAACGGAGACTATATCAGCACCTATACGCCGGATCATGCAACGTATTCGAGCATTCCGCATCCGCCGGTCGTGATAACGGACTTTATTGGCGATCTGCTGATGCGCAACGAAGGCTTCACCATACGGGATGCGGATCGCATCAAGCGTGTGTTTGCCGCGATTGTACGTTATGGCGATAAATCTCTGCCACTCCGCTTTAAAATCGCAATGGGTTACGCGATGCTCAAGCATCGCTACTCCTACGAAGATGCGCTCGGACTCTATATGCGCTATGTGGCCGGTTGGGGCAGCGAGTCTACGGAATATCTGTTTGAAGGATATCGAGGCGACACGCTCGTTTCCTCGATCAGGCGCGGTGCGTCTTTCACGGCGGGGCTCAAGCTCACGCCGGACACGCTGGAACTCATCGAAGGAGATACCTACGATGTCTGCCGCGTGGTGATGGAGCATATCGATCAGTTCGGCGCGGTGATGACGTATTCCAGCGAGGCGGTGCGCGTGCGTGTTTCCGGCGCGGGTGAGCGCATCGGGCCGGAACTGGTTTCGCTATTGGGCGGGTCTTCGGCCTTCTGGGTCAAGACCACGCGCGAAGGCGAGATTCTCGTTTCAGTGGAGTCGGAACGCTTCGGTCGGCAGGAACTCACCCTACGCGTTTCGCGCGCGAGCCATAGCGAAACAGTACCGCAATGATGAACTTGATTTCGGCGATCAACCGATATTTTAACTGGCGAAATGACTGCCTCTTTAAGGCCCCGTATTTTCCCGTATGGTGCGATACGGGAGCGGCGGTGGAGTCGAGAGACAGCAAAGCGCGGCATATGCTCCGTACGGACGGCGCGGTGGAATGGAACGCGGAAACCGACACGCGCCTGCCCTATGCCGATCATGTGGAGATGAGCGGATTTTACAGCTCCGCGATCATCAGCTATGGTGCAACGAGAAATGGTTCTCTCAGGCTGCACCGACACGTGGTATTTCCGATGTTTCGCATGCGCCCGAACGATACACGCGGGAGCTTATCTCACAATTTCCGTGCAAAAGCGCAACCAAAGATCTTGATAGACGGCAAGCATCTTGGAGTGGAGCGCATCGTTCGCGCAACGTTGGACGGGATGTTGACGCTTAGGAGTGCGTCAGCGAGCGGCATAGAGATCGAGCGGACGCTGTTTCCCGCCGTCGATCAGCCCGCGCTGATCGAGCGGGTGACACTTCGTGTGAAAGACGGCAGGGAACATCAAGTCCATATAATTCCCTCCAACGATCGCAGGCAAACGAGCGCCGCGCGCGGAGTGAAGGGAGCATATACGCTTGCATCTTTCCTTTCGGATGAGAAAGGAAAGATCACATCAAACCCAAAATCCAAATATGCGATTTCGTTATCTGCGGAACACCCACATGTATTCTATATTGCTTACTGCGCAACACGCGCGGGACATGAGCTTTCGTTTTCTGCGAAAGACGAGGAGCACAAGCGGCGCGCATTTCTGACAGAACTGAGCAGCAACCTGCGATTGGAAACGCCGGATTGCGTGCTGAACACCGCGATGGAGTTTGCGAAAATACGCGCTTGCGAGAGCATATTTCGCACAAAAAACGGCCTGATGCACGCGCCCGGTGGCGGTTCGTTTTATGCCGCACTCTGGACAAACGATCAATGCGAATACACCAATCCGCTCTTTCCGTTGATCGGATACAAGGTGGGATTGGAGCAGGCGGGAAACAGCTTTCGTCTCTTTCAGGAGCACATGGACGATTCGCTTTCGCATCCGCTCGTCAGCAGCATCGTAGCGGAAGGCGAAGGAGTTTGGAACGGTGCCGGAGATCGCGGCGACGGAGCAATGTTTGCGTACGGCGCGGCGCGTTATGCGCTCGCACGCGGAGACAAAAAAGCTGCGGATCAGCTCTGGAATGGGATTGTCTGGGGGATTGAATACTCCCTCAAACAGAAAAATGAAGAGGGCGTGATCAGAAGCGACTCGGACGAGCTTGAAAACCGCTTTCCTTCAGGAGACGCAAATCTCTTTACGAGCTGCTTGGTTTACGACGCGCTGCTCAGTGCGGCTTATCTAGCGGAAGAATTGCAAAAAGGGGCGCAACTCTGTGCGCGATACCGCGCAGAGGCGGAAGCGCTCAAAGATGCGATCGAGCGATATTTCGGCGCCCGCATAGAGGGCTATGACACCTATCAATATTACCAAGGAAACGATGTGCTCCGCGCATGGATCTGCGTGCCGCTCACGGTCGGCATCCTTACCCGCGCGAAAGAAACGCTCAACGCGCTTTGGAGCGAGCGGCTTTGGAGCAAAGATGGTCTCAGGTCACAGGCCGGGTGTGATACTTTTTGGGATCGCGCGACGCTCTTTGCCCTGCGCGGTGCGTTTGCTGCGGGGGATCGGGAGCAGGCGAATGATCGGCTTGTGCGCTATACACAGAGGCGACTGCTCGGTGAGCACGTGCCGTATGCGGTGGAAGCCTGGCCGGAGGGCAATCAAAAACATCTTTCTGCGGAGAGTGCGCTTTATATGCGTGTCTATACGGAAGGATTGTTTGGCATTCGTCCGACGGGATTGAGAAGCTTTACGTTGCGCCCGCAGTTGCCGCAGAGATGGGATCACATGGCGCTGCGCGACATCTACGCGTTCGGATCGCGATTTTCGATCGAAGTGCACCGCAAAGAGGTTGGGATTCACGTTACGATCGAATCAAACGGAGTAAATATCACGAACGAAACAATACAAAACGGCGCATGTATTCCGATTTGCCTTGAAAAATGAAGTTATCCTATCATACCAGCTGAAAGGGAACCAAGAGAATGGACCACGAACAGGCAATTGCGAGTGAAACGATCGAAGAGCGCAATATTCCGCACTTTCCGCTCTGGCGCATCATCCTTTATTCGCTTGGCGGCGCGGGAAATGTGCTGATCGGCACGCTCGCAGGACTCGCGACATATTTCTATATTCCACCCGAAAGTGGACAAGCGGATTTTCCGCAGTATCTTTCTACGAACACCTTATTTGGGTTCACGATATTTGGCGTCATCATGTTCGTTGCAAGTCTCTTGCCGACGATTCTTGGCCCATTTGTTGCGTCGTGGAGCGACAGGAGCCGCTCCAAACTGGGCCGACGAAAGATGTTTATGGTCGTTTCGTTTTTGCCAATCGCGGTGTTGTCCTACATGATTTTTACGCCGCCGGTGCATGGAACGAGCGCAATCAACGCCTGGTATCTCTTTGGCGTGATGATTTTGCTAAACGTGTTCCGCAGTCTCAACGGCGTTTCCGGCGCGATTCCGCCAGAGTTTGGAACCACCAGCAAAACCATGATGCAGTTTAGCACGTTTGGCTCGGTCGGTTGGATTCTAGGTTACCTGATTGGCTCACAACTCGTGTTCTTAATCAAGGACGGATTTGCATCCTCCGGTATGACGACGCTGGACGCGTTTCGCATAACCGTGTTGCTGCTCGTTGCGTTTGGCTGTGTGCTTTCAATCTTTCAATTTGCCGTCATCGACGAAAAGAAATATGGCAGAGGCTTGTCTTCAAGCATCAACCTTGGGGCTGCGCTCAAGATGGCGTTTAAAAACAAGCTATATGTGCGCTATACGCTCGTCAACCAAGTGTACGCATGGGGAGATGCGATCTTTAACACCGGACTCATCTACTTCGTCACCATTAACTACGGCCTGCCGGAATACATGATGACCGCATTTGGCGCGGCGCTGATTGGCATCTCGCTAGTGCTGTATCCGTTCGTCAACATTGTGGCCCGCAAAATTGGGAAAAAGCCGGTATTCATGGCTTCGCTGGTGATCATGGCGGGTTGTCTGATGTTGTTTGGATTTCCAAACCTGATTCCGCTGAACAAACTTGTCGTTGCGTGGATCATCGTGGGGCTGGCATCCATCTATTCTGCGGTTACTGGGATTCTGCCGGGCGCGATCATCAACGAGATTGTGCGGGAAGACTGCGTGCGCACCGGGATTCCAAACGAGGCTGCATATAACGCTGCGGGCGGATTGATTACCGCCATCCCCGGTAACATTCCCGCACTGGTCATCCCGTCCTTGCTGCTGCTTGGCAAAAGCGCGCAGAATCATACAGGTGTCACGCTCGTGGCCGTTGTTAGCGGCATATGCTTACTGGCTGCGGTGATTCTGATTCAGATTGTGTACAACGAGAAACAAATCGTTGCATCTTTGCGTGAACATGGATATGAGTAAAGGCAAATCGTACTAGATTGGCAGAAGGAAACGTATTATCTCGGGAGGCCAAATATGATTGAATATCAAATGATGAACCCGCTTCTTTACGGTAACTTATTTGCCATTCGCAGCAAAATCTATCGGATTCGCGCGCGGCTGGAAGCGGAAATTCTGCCAAGTGCGGAACCCATTCCGTTTGATGAATTGCAGAATTCAAGCTTCTCACCGGCAAACGGAACGGTACATTACGGCAGGTTGCATTCCTGCGCATGGATTCGACTCAAGGGTCATGTGCCGGAAGATGCGGTCAACCCCGTTTTACTGCTCGCGCTGAACGGCGAGGCACAGATTTACTCGCCAACGGGCGAAATTCTCGGTGCGGTGACCGGCGTTTGGTCAGGCGGAGACGTTCGCCGCAGTGCTGGATGGCGGCTTGTTGACGAGCGATCGGAATTCACTGCGGGAGCGAATGTTTCCTACCTGCTCGACTGCGGCTACAACGGGTTTGATTTCCGGGATATCGGTCGCGGCACCTTTAAAGGCGCTTTTGTTGCCGAACGGGACGCGGAAGCGTATGCGTATTACTACGACTATTTCACGTTACTGCTGCTGTTTTCTTCCACAAAGGATCATGCAAGAAAGCGCATATTGCGTTGCGTTTTGCATGTGTCGTTTGCGCGCTTTGCCAGGGGAGACACGATTGGTGCGCGGGAAACCTTGCGTCCAACATTAACGGAAGAGGGAAACAGCGAATTCGTCTATAGCGCAATCGGGCACGGGCATCTTGATTTAGCTTGGATGTGGCCGATGCGCGAGACCATGCGCAAAGCCGCGCGCACGATGTCCATCGCGCTCAATCACATCGATCGTTATGAAGGGTACAAATTCGGAACAAGCCAACCGCAGCAACTGCAATGGATCAAAGACCAGCATCCCGCGCTTTACGAGCGCACGAAACAGGCGGTGGAAAAAGGTGACGTTGAGCTGCAGGGCGGATTCTGGGTGGAGTGCGACTGCAATATGAGCAGCGGCGAGTCGCTGATTCGACAGGCAATTTATGGCAAACGTTTTATGCAAGAAGAGTTTGGCAAGCAGATGCGCATGTGCTGGCTGCCGGACGCGTTTGGCTTCAACGGCAACCTGCCGCAGATTTTACAAGGGTGCGGAATGGAATACTTTTCCACGATTAAGCTCACTTGGAACCGGATTTATCAATTCCCGTACCGCACATTCTGGTGGGAGGGGGTGGACGGCACACGCGTGTTGGTGCATATGCCGCCCGAAGGCACCTACAACAGTACGGCAGGACCGCATGCGCTTTTGCAGGGGGTTGAGAAGTATACCGAGCGGGCACTGAATACCGCGCTACTCGTGTTTGGCTCCGGCGATGGCGGCGGCGGACCCAAGGAGAGCCATCTGGAGCTGCTCAAGCGGGAGCACGATCTGGCGGGAGTGCCGCGCGTACGGTTTGAGCACGTGACTACCTTCTTTGACCGTCTGAAAGAGAAAGAAATTGAGCACGTTTGGAAGGGTGAACTCTATCTGGACGTGCATCAGGGAACCTACACCACGCAGAGCGAAACCAAGCGACATAACCGCCTGATGGAACGCATGCTGCACGAATTGGAAGCGCTCGCTGCCCTTCGCGCTGATGAAATAGAATATCCTTATGCGGAGCTGGAGACCCTTTGGAAAGAAACGCTGCTGTATCAATTTCATGATATCCTGCCGGGATCGTCCATCGGGCGGGTGTATCGTGAATCGCACGCACGCTATGCGCAGATGGAGGCGCAACTCGCTTCTCTTCTGCAACGGTATCTGCCGCGAGGAAGAGCGCCGAGCGCGGTCAATCTCTCGCCATTTATGCGGCGGGAGTATGTGCAATATCAGGAAGCTTGGTACACGGCGGAAGTTTCGCCCTACGCCGCACAAAAACTCAAGCCATATGTCGAAACCGATGATCTTTTCGCACAGGGAAATGTGCT
>JAQVML010000047.1 GCA_028703645.1 Eubacteriales bacterium | reverse complement strand
CGAAGACGCCGTGCAGATTGCCGCCCTTGGCGAAAGCTGCGCAGCAGGCACCGCCGAGGAGGTTGCCGAAGTCATTGCGGGCCTCAAGGCCGGCACGCTGCACGTGTTTGACACCTCGACGTTCACCGTTGGTGACGCGGCTGTGACCACGGCTCCGTTTGACTTCTCCACCATGAACGCAGATTACACTGCCGTTCAGTATCAGGGCCCGACGGAAGAGTGCATCGTGGATGGTTACTTCCATGAGTCCGAATTCCGCAGCGCGCCGTACTTCACCCTGCGCATCGGCGGCATCACCGAACCCGAACAGCAATAACGCGTAAAAGAGGGGGAGACGATTGCGTTTCCCCCTCTTCATTTTAAACTCAATGGAGAGCAGAAATCTGCTCTCTTTTTGCTTATTGCTGAACGATCATTTTTTATTTCGCAAGGAATCGTACCTTTTTGTTTACATTCGGTTCACGGTTATGCTAAAATATTTTCAGCAAGTCTTAATCTAATATAGAAGGGGCCAAACATGTGGAAAGTTCAATAGCGATCCGAATGGTCAACATCACCAAGACCTTCGGTGAGGTGGTCGCGAACAACAAAGTTTGCCTTGATATTCAACGGGGAGAGATCCTCTCTCTGCTCGGAGAAAACGGCAGCGGCAAGACCACGCTCATGAATATGCTGGCGGGTATCTATTTCCCCGACAGCGGCGAGATCATCATCAATGGCAAACCTGTTACCATCGCTTCTCCGAAGGACGCATTTGACCTGCACATCGGCATGATTCACCAGCACTTCAAACTGGTAGACGTTTTAACAGCAGCAGAAAACATCATATTGGGTTTGAATGAAACGCGCATTGTCGATCTCAAGCACGTACGCGAATCGGTTAAGCAAATTTGCGACCGGTATGGTTTTGTCGTGGACCCGAATAAAAAAGTATATGAGATGTCGGTTTCGGAAAAGCAGACGCTGGAAATCGTCAAGGTGCTTTACCGCGGCGCAGACATTTTAATTCTTGACGAACCGACCGCCGTATTGACGCCGCAGGAAACGCAAAAGCTATTCTGCGTCATGCGCAACATGAAGGCGGACGGCAAGTCCATCATCATCATCACGCACAAACTGCACGAGGTTTTAGAGATTTCGGATCGTGTCGCCGTGCTGCGCAAGGGACAGTACATCGGCGATGTTCAAACCGCGAAAACGGACGCGATGAAGCTGACCGAGATGATGGTTGGCCGCGCTGTCACGCTGGATATTGAACGCAGCGAACCGATCAACCCACAGCCGCGCCTTGTCGTTACGAACATGAACGTTTGCGACAAAGACGGCGTAACCAAGCTTTGTGATGTGAACTTTACCGCATACAGCGGCGAGATCCTCGGCGTTGCGGGAATCTCCGGCAGCGGACAAAAAGAGCTGCTGGAAGCCATCGCGGGATTGCAGAGCTGCAAAGATTGCAGCAGCATCGAGTTCATCTCCGATAAGGGCGAGAGAAAACAGCTCTCCGGCATGCATCCGCTCGAGATCAAGAATCTCGGCGTTGCGCTTGCGTTCGTTCCGGAAGATCGCCTTGGCATGGGTCTCGTCGGCAGCATGAACCTGACGGACAACATGATGCTTCGCAGCTATCGCGACGGCAAGGGCCCGATTGCGGATCGTAAAGCGCCGCAGAAGCTCGCTGAGACCGTTGTGCGTGATCTGGAAGTGGTTACGCCCAGCATCAACACCCCTGTTCGCAGACTCTCCGGCGGAAACGTGCAAAAAGTTCTCGTCGGTCGTGAAATCGCCATGCAGCCGCAACTGATGATGTCCGCCTACGCGGTGCGCGGACTGGATATCAACACGTCCTATAATATTTATCATCTATTGAGCGAACAGAAAAAGCGTGGCGCCTCCGTCATCTTCGTCGGCGAAGATCTCGACGTGCTGCTGGAGCTGTGCGATCGCATCATGGTGCTTTGCGCGGGACATGTCAACGACATTGTCGATGCGCGTACGACCACGAAAGACGAAGTTGGATACCTGATGACTTATCTGAAGGAAGGGGGGGCAAACCGTGAGTAAAGAGAAAAACGTCAATCACGAACCGTTTGTCCGCATGTCAAAACGGGATGGCCTGCCGATCTGGAAGTCATTCGGTATCCGCCTGATCGGATTATCGCTTGCGCTCGTCATCTGCGCGATCATCATCTTTTCTTTGACGAAGCTCAACCCGCTGAAAGTTTATGCGGCTATGGTCAACGGCGCGTTTGGCACCAACAAACGCATCTGGGTTACCATTCGCGATATCATGATGCTGCTTTGCATCTCGGTTGGTCTCGCGCCCGCGTTTAAGATGCGCTTTTGGAATATCGGCGCAGAAGGACAGGTTCTGGTTGGCGGCATCGTCGCCGCGGCCTGCATGATCAACCTTGGAAACACACTGCCGCTCGTTCCGCTGATTGTCGTAATGTTTATCGGCAGCGCGCTTGCAGGCGGCATCTGGGGCGGAATTCCCGCGGTATTCAAGGCAAAATGGAACGCAAACGAAACGCTCTTCACGCTGATGATGAACTACATCGCCATTCAGTTGACCAGCTTTTTCGTAGCGCAGTGGGAGCATCCGTTTGGCAGCAACTCGGTCGGAATCATCAATCCGACATCGAAGAGCGGCTGGTTTCCGCAGATTTTCGGACAAGTCTACACACTGAATGTCATCATCGTTCTCTCGCTGACGATTCTCATGTACATCTACCTGAAATACACCAAGCACGGTTATGAGATCGCAGTTGTCGGCGAAAGCGAAAATACGGCGCGGTACGCTGCAATCAACGTTCGCAAGGTCATCATTCGCTCGATGATCATCTCCGGCGCAATCTGCGGAATCGCGGGTTTCCTCGCGGTCAGCGGCGCGAGTCACACGATCTCGACGAGCACGGCTGGCGGCCGCGGATTTACGGCGATCATCATCGCATGGCTTGCGCGGTTTAACAGCTTTGTCATGATTCTCATTTCCGCGCTGATCGTGTTCCTGGAGCGCGGCGCAATCGAAATTGCGTCCCAATTCCAGTTGAATGATTACGTATCCGAAATGATTACAGGCATCATCCTGTTCTTCATTCTCGGCAGCGAATTCTTCATCAATTACAAGATAAAATTCCGTTCGGCTAAGAGCAAGGAGGGCGAAAAATGACCGAGTTTATCGCTTTATTCCAGGCGGCAATTGTATTTGGTACCATCATCATCTACGGCGCAGTCGGCGAGATTTTGGCGGAGAAGTCCGGCAATCTCAACCTGGGCGTTCCGGGCGTGATGTACCTTGGCGGTATTGCCGGATTGACTGGCGTGTTTTTCTATGAAAACGCGGTCGCCGAGCCGAGCGTCTTTCTCTGCATTCTGATCGCCGTTGCCTGCGCGTTTTTAGCGGCGATGATCGGCGGATTGATCTTCAGCTTTTTGACCATTACGCTGCGGACGAACCAGAACGTAACCGGTTTGACGCTGACCATCTTCTCCGGCGGTGTTGCGAACTTCTTTGGCGGATCGCTGATGAAGCTTGCGGGCGGCGTGGGCCAGATCTCCGTTGCGACAACGAGCGGCGCTTTCCGCGCAACGCAGAGTTGGACGGACGGTTGGGGGATTATCGACAAGCTCTTCCTCAGCTACGGGTTCATGGTCTATCTTGCGATTGTGCTGGCGATTTTTGTCGGCTGGTTCATCAACAAGACCAGCATCGGCCTCAACCTTCGAGCGGTCGGCGAAAACCCCGCGACGGCGGACGCAGCAGGCATCAACGTGGCGAAGTATAAATACCTCGCTACCTGCATCGGAGCCGGTATCTCCGGCCTGGGCGGACTCTACTACGTCATGGACTACACGAAGGGCACCTGGGCAAACGACGGCGCGATTGAAGCGCTCGGCTGGCTAGCGGTCGCGTTGGTTATCTTCGCAACGTGGAAACCAAAGCGCACGATCTGGGGCGCATATCTGTTTGGCGCACTCTTCTGGTTGTATTTCTACATTCCGGGATTGACCAGAAGCTCTCAGGAAATCTTCAAGATGCTGCCGTATCTGTTCACGCTGTTCGTGCTGATCATGGTAGCACTGCGTAAAAAGCGCGAAGATCAACCGCCGCGTAGCTTGGGCGTTGCGTATTTCCGAGAAGAAAGATAAACAACTGCTATTCAAAACACCCGCGCGGAGCAATCTGCGCGGGTGTCTGCATTGGTTGTAATATCTGCAAAACATATATATAAAAATATATTTTGAAACCTTAAATTTTTAGAGAAATCGAGGTTGAATTGCGGTTCTTCCAAGGATATAATGTATTTGATAAACCATTTCCAACATATCATGAAAAATCTTTTAGGAGTGTGCAGTATGAAATACGACCGTATCTACAATTTTTCTGCGGGTCCCGCAACAATGCCCGTTGAAGTGCTCGAAGAAGTCGCGGCGGAGATGATGAACTACAAAGGCAGCGGTATGTGTGTCATGGAGATGTCGCATCGCTCCAAAGTGTTTCAAACCATCATCGATGAAGCTGAAGCGGATCTGCGCGAACTCATGAATATTCCCAGCAACTATAAAGTGCTCTTCATTCAGGGTGGCGCGACATTGCAGTTTGCCATGATTCCTGCGAACCTGATGAAGAACGGCGTTGCGGATTATATCGTCACCGGCGCGTGGTCGAAAAAGGCTGCCGAAGAAGCGAAAAAATACGGCAAAGTCAATGTCATTGCTACCAGCAAAGATAAGAACTTCAGCTACGTTCCCGATGTGAGCGATCTGCCCATCGACGAGAACGCGGATTATGTCTACATCTGCGAAAACGAGACTATCCATGGCACGACGTATGCGAATCTACCGAACACCAAGGGCAAGACGCTGGTCGCCGACCAGTCTTCCATGTTCCTCTCTAAGCCCTGCAACGTTTCCGACTACGGCATGATCTATGCCGGCGTACAGAAGAACGTTGGTCCGGCGGGTATGGTCGTCGCCATCATCCGCGAGGATTTGATCCGAACGGATCTGCCGGAATGGGTGCCGACCTATATGCGCTATGACATCCATGCGGAAAACGGTTCCATGTACAACACGCCGAACTGCTGGGCGATCTACGTCTGCGGCAAAGTGTTTAAATATCTCAAGAAGATCGGCGGACTTTCCGCGATGCAGGCAATCAACGAGGACAAAGCCAAGGTTCTCTACGACTTCCTCGATTCCAGCAAGATGTTCCGCGGCACGGTTGAGAAAAAGTATCGCTCGCTGATGAACATTCCGTTTGTCACAGGCGACGAGGCGATGGATGCAAAAGTCGTCGCTGCGACAAAGGCCGCGGGCTATGATAACCTCAAGGGTCACAAGAGTGTTGGCGGTCTGCGCGCTTCCACCTATAACGCAATGCCAAAAGAGGGCGTTGTCGCGCTGGTCGACTTCCTCAAGAAGTTTGAAGCAGAGAACCAGTAACGAACTACGAATAGGGGAGAAACACTATGATTAAAATTCTTGCCAGTGACGGCATGGAAAAAGGCGCGATTGCCGCGCTTGAAGCAAAAGGCTGCCAGGTTGACGTGAAGTTTTATGATCCGGACGCGCTTTGCGAAGCCGTAAAGGATTATGATGTGCTCGTTGTACGCAGCGCGACAAAGGTTCGCGAGCCGCAGATCAACGCGGCCTGCATGACCGGCAAATTAAAGCTGGTCATCCGCGCGGGCGTCGGCATCGACAACATCGATAAAGTCTGCGCCGAGGGGCGCGGCATCTCCGTTTGCAACACACCGAGAGCCAGTTCGGACGCGGTTGCAGAGCTTGCGCTGGGACATATGTTCTCCTGCGCGCGCTTCATCTCCGCCGCGGGACACACCATGCGCGAAGGCAAATGGGAGAAGAAGTCCTACGAAGGCATCGAGCTCATGGGTAAAACCGTCGGCATCGTCGGCTACGGTCGCATCGGTCAGGCGCTTGGCCGCCGCTGCCAGGCACTGGGCATGAAGGTGCTTGCGTACGATATTTACAAGGTACCGGAACTCGAATGCGACACCATGCGCTATGTCGAAATCGACGAGTTACTATCCACCGCAGACATCATCTCGCTGCATGTTCCGTCGCTGCCCGGCCAACCGCTGGTCAGCCGCGAAGCGCTCGCAAAGATGAAGAACGGCGTGATCATCATCAACACATCTCGCGGCACCAATGTCGACGAAGCGGCGCTTCTTGAAGCGCTCGAGAGCGGCAAAGTTTACGGTGCGGGCCTTGATGTGTTCGCGGAAGAGCCGAGCAAGAATGAGGCGCTCTACAAACATCCGCGCGTGAGCAGCACGCCGCACATCGGCGCCTCTACGAAGGAAGCACAGGCAAGAATCGGCGTAGAAATCGTCGATCTGATCGTAAAAGCATTCAATCTGTAACATTCTTTGTAACGAATCCGATCAGAGTTTCACAACTCCGGTGCTCAACACCGGAGTTTTTTGCGCGTTAATAAACTGTACTGAACGTAGAAAAAGAGCCACGGACACAAGATGTTGAGTCGCACATCGAACGAACATACAATATTTTGTATCATATTATAAGATAATTTATGAAATATTTCGAAACAAATCAATTGTTTATACAGGTTATGCAGAGCGTATGCAGATATTGTTGCAATGTTACTCTTGCAAGATGCGAAATTTGAGCCATACTTTACGCAATTTTGATCTTTGGTTTCGTTTTTCTAACAATTGTCCACAGTCTATCCACTGAATATATCAATATTTGGTATGCAGGATCGTCTATTGACACAAAATATAGCGGCAGTTAAACTGATATTGCACACCAAACGGGAGGGAATAGGGATATGTTTCAAATGATCACCAAGCGCGACGGACGTCAGGAAGCGTTTGACCGTCTCAAGATAAAGAATGCCATCTGGAAGGCTGCACAGGCCGTCAACGGCACGGATGAGGAACGCTCCGAGTGCCTTGCCGACGATGTCGTTCGCCTTGCGGAAGCGCGCTACGGCGACAACACGCCGGACGTGGAAAGCATTCAGGATCTGGTTGAGAAGGTACTCATCGAGGCAGGCCACGCAAAGACCGCGAAGGCGTATATTCTCTATCGTGAAAAGCGGCGCGGCACGCGCGAGATCAACGCGCTCATCGGCGCGACCATCGACATGTTTGGCGATTATCTCAACGATCGCGATTGGGGTGTGAAAGAGAACGCAAACATGCAGCGCAGCGTCAACGGCCTCAACAACTATGTGCGCGAGGCGTTCACCAAGAAATATTGGCTCTACGAAATCTATCCCATCGACGTGTGCAAGGTACACGAGAGCGGAGACGCGCATATCCACGATCTCGGCTTCTTCGGCCCATATTGCGCGGGCTGGGATCTTCGCCAGCTCCTCTCGGACGGGTTCGGCGGCGTAGACGGAAAAGTGGAGAGCAAACCCGCAAAGCATCTGCGCTCATTTTTGGGCCAGATCGTCAACTCTACCTTCACGACGCAGGGGGAAACCGCTGGTGCGCAGGCTTGGAGTTCGTTTGACACCTATTGCGCGCCGTTTGTCAAATATGACAACATGACGTTTGATCAGGTTTGCCAGTGTTTGCAGGAGTTTGTGTTCAACATCAACGTGCCCACGCGCGTTGGGTTCCAGTGCCCATTTTCCAACCTGACGTTCGATATCAAGGTTCCTTCCACGCTCAAGGACGAGCCGGTACTCATCGGCGGCAAGATGATGGAAGAAACGTATGGCGATTTTCAGGAGCAGATGGATCTCTTCAACCACGCATTTTGCAAGGTCATGCTCGATGGCGACGCGAAAGGCCGCGTGTTCACGTTTCCCATTCCGACGATCAATATCACCAAGGACTTCGACTGGTCGAGTCCCGTTGTGGACGACTTCATGCGCATTACCTGCAAATACGGCATTCCGTATTTCGCGAACTATGTCAATTCTGATCTTTCGCCGGAAGATGCGGTCTCCATGTGCTGCCGCCTCAGGCTCGACAAGCGCGAGCT
>JAQVML010000046.1 GCA_028703645.1 Eubacteriales bacterium | reverse complement strand
GATTCAGCGCATGGTGGAAGCCGAGAACATGAAGAACGTCATCGTGACGCACTTTGATGGATTGATGGTCAACTATGCGCATGCGATCGGCGCGGACTACGTCACTCGTGGCCTGCGTGCGACGATGGATTTCGAATACGAGTTTCAGATCAACGCGCTCAATCTTCATCTCGCGCCGGACGTGGACACTGTTTACTTCATGGCGAGACCGGAGCATTCGTTTTTAAGCTCCAGCGCTGTGCGGGAAATTGGCTCTATGGGCGGTAATATAGAAGGACTCGTACCGAACAGCATTCACAATATCATTGCAGAAAGGCTAAGAAAAGCATGAGCAGCGCACAAACCATGAAAATTTTCAGTATTATAAACCGCATCAAACAGGAGTTGGAGGAGAGCCCTCGTTCCAAGTTTGGCGGCGGCAACAAGCGCGTGGTCGAAGTAGATCGTCTGCTGGACTTGTTGGAAGACCTCAAGGTGGTCATTCCGGAGGATATCCGCAGAGCAACCGGCATCCTCTCCGAGGCGGAGAACACGATTGCGGACGCAAAAGAGAACGCATCGGAGATCGTGGAGCAGGCAAATCAGGAGGCGGACACCATCTTGAGCCAGGCGCAGGCGCAGGCGGACAACATCCGCGCGGATGCACAGGCGGAGTTTGACCATCGCGTCAGCGAAAGCGAAGTATACAAAGAAGCGTTTACGCGCGCAAGCGGCATTGCCGCCGAGGCGGAGGAAAACGCAACGGCAATCTACAACGGCGCACGTAAATATGCGGACGAAATCCTCATAGACTTGCAGCGCTATCTTGGCGAATATCATCAAATGATCGAGACGAACCGCAAGGAACTCGGCGTGGACGATATGTCGCAACCCGCACCGGTCGCGACACCCGCGCCCGCGCAGACGCGTATGGCACCCGCAGCGGAACCGCAGTATGCCGCGCAAGCGCAGTATATGCCTTCCCAGCCACAGCCCGCGCCCGCTGAGCAGCCGCGTTATGCGGAGCCTGCTTATGCGGAACCGACACGCTATGCCGCGGAACCCGCTTACAGCGAGCCGCCGCGTCAGGCACGCCAACCGCGAGCCAATACGGACCGCTATGCGGTGGAAGAAGACCCCACGGCGACGCGCCAGTTTGCGCGTCCTGTCATGAGCCGTCCGGCACCCGCCGACGACATGGAAGAAGCGCCCCGCCGCCGCGATTCCCGCGCGGAGCAAGCGCCGCCGAAGAAGAAGGGCCTGTTCTCCCGCCTGTTGGAGGCCGAGGATGACGACGAAGACGAAGACGAGGATGACGACTGGGTCGAAGAACCCGCTCCCAAGGCCGCAAAAGAGCCGAAAGAGAAGAAGCCCCGTAAGCGCCTGATCGAGTTCATCGAATCGGACGATGACGACGAGGAAGAGGATTACTAAGCGTTTCAAGCGAGCCGGAAGGAATTCTCCCGGCTCGTTTTTACATGATCTTCTCGTGACAAAGCGAAAAAGAAATCAGGATAGAATCACATGAGAAAAAAAGTTGGTCTCGCACTCGGCGCAGGCAGCGTGAAGGGCTTTGCACACATCGGCGTGTTGCAGGAGCTTGAGAAAGCGGGCATTCAGATCGACATGATCTCCGGCAGCAGTATGGGCGCAATCATCGGCGGAATCTACAGCGTTGGAACCGATCTGGATTTGCTTGAGAAGTTTATCAAGTCGATCAAGCTCTATGAGTATCTGGATGTGAAGATGCCGCTGACCGGCGGCTTGCTCAAAGGCGAACGACTCGAGGAACTGATTCGCGTGTTTACGCACAACAAGACGTTTGACCAAACGAAGATTCCGTTTTGTTGCGTCGTTGTGGATGCGGAAGCGGGAAAACTGGACGTGTTGGAGGAAGGCCCTCTGCACGAGAGCATTCGCGCGAGCATGTCCATGCCCGGGTTCTTTGAGCCGGTGCAACTGGGCGGGAAAACGTATATCGACGGTGGCGTGCTGGAACGCGTGCCCTGCAAGACGCTGCGCGACCACGGTATGGATGTGGTCATCGGCGTGGATGTCGGCTACCACGGAGATCGCAAGGATGTTTCCGACTTCGGCGCATATTCCATGCTCAACCACACGATTTCGCTGATGCAGTGGGAGCTCACAAAATATCGCCGCGAAGAGTCGGACATCATGCTTGTGCCGGAAGTGTTGTTTGTCAACGGACGCTTTCAAATCGATCAGGCGAACGCAACGATTGAAGAAGGAAGGCGCGCGCTCAAAGAAGCGCTGCCCGCGATTCGCAAACTGATCGAATCCTGACGGAATCGAGCGATTCGAAATTCCAAAAATGTATGAATCCTGTTATAAACTGCATAGCAAGCAGGCGCGAACGGTAAAAACCGACGCGCCTGTGTTAACTTGTAACATTTCTTACAGATCGGAACAATTGAACAGAACGGTATTTATAGGATGACCGCTCCGCTGAGGTCGCGCTTGATCTCCTGTGTGGTCACATAGCTCAAGATGTCCGTGCTGAGCATATCGGTTTCCACATTTTGGCGGATAAACGGGGGACAAGCGTCCAAATCGCTGTTGCGAATGATCAGCGGCGCGCTCTTACGCTGCGCAATTTCGCTGAGGAGCGCGCGCGCCTGCCTGCGAAAGCCGAGTACTTTTAGGTAACTGCCTTCGTGGCTTTGCAGGAGCCTTCGAACCTGATCCGCGGTGATGCCGAGCAGCGCGCTTGCGACAATGCGCTTGCAGCGCGCGAGCGTATAGCGCTTTGACTTGATCTTTTCGTAGAATTCGGAGAGCGATCTTGCCTCGCGAACGCTGCGATAGAGCACGTTTTCAAACCCCTCGCCGACGTCAGGCAGCGCGGCGAGCTCGCCCGCTCGCATGCGGCGGATGGCGTAGAGCATCACGTCGCTGAGCGCTTCCTGCGGAATGATGAATTGATCGTCGTAGAGCAGCGGGCCACCGACAAAGTTTGGCATGGTGTTGAGAATCTCGTTTCTGCCTTCTATGATCGCGCGACGGATTGCCGTTGCGCTCGCGAATTCTCCCGCGATTTCCTCGCTGTGATAGCCGGTGCCGATGCGTTCAATCGGGAGAGGCTCAATGCCGGGCGCGAATTTTTTGATCGCTCCGAGGTATTCGACGGCGAGGATGTTGTTCGGCTGCGCAATGGCGAGCAGCATGCTCTGTGGAACGCCGTATTCGCTCAGCGCGTCAAACCGCGCGCGCGGATAGCTCTTTCCCATCGAAAGATGCTTTTTAATCGCCTCCTGTAGTGCGGGCGGCTCGGTTGCGATGATGTCCGAGATTTGGTAAAGCGTCTTGAGATCCGGCGCTTCACAGCCAAAGGCAAGATCGGTTACCACGCCGGTTGCGTTGAGCGTGCGAACGCCGCCTGCGGCAAAGCGTTCTGCCGGAGCAATTGCGTAGACGCTTGGCAGCTCCAACACAAGATCGGCTCCGGCACGAAGTGCCCAAGTTGCGCGGGAAAACTTATCCGTACAGGCGGCCTCGCCGCGCTGTACGAAGTTGCCGGAGAGCACAACGATACAGTAATCCGCCTGGCAGAGCGCTCTTGCGCGTTCCAGGTGGTAGATATGCCCGTTATGCAGCGGGTTGTATTCCGCAATGATTCCCACGACGCGCATGATTGTTTTTCTCCGCTGAATTACTGAATTTTTCGTATGACAAGTATACCATTTTGGATATGTTTGTGGTATACTCTAGCGGTTGAGATGAAAATGTAAGAAAAATGATAGAAACGAACAAAAAATGTTCGATTCTACATCTGCATGAATTCAATTAAATGGAGGCGCAGATTAAAAATGGCTTTGATGGATACGATCAAGGTAAAAGCCAAGATGCACAAGAAGCATATTCTATTACCGGAAGGCTCGGAAGAGCGCACCGTACAAGCGGTGGCACTGATCAAAGCAGAAGGAATTGCCGAAGTAACGCTGCTCGGGAAAACGGATGAAATTCTGGCAACAGCCGAGAAATTCAACGTATCACTCGACGGCGTTTCTCTTGTCGATCCGGAAAAAGACCCCGATTTCGCGGCTTACGTTGCGGAATATTACGAGATGCGCAAGGAAAAGGGCATGACGCCCGAAGGCGCGGAAAAGATGATGAAGGACACCAAGTTCTTCGGCGCGATGATGATTAAAAAAGGCCGCGCAGACGGTATGGTCGCAGGCGCGATCAGCACCACGGGCGATACGCTTCGTCCGGGCCTCCAGATCATCAAGATGGCAAAGGGCATCTCGGTCGTGTCCAGCTGCTTTATTATGGAACTGCCGAACAAAGCTTACGGCGACGACGGCATGATGGTCTTCGGCGATTGCGCGGTGAACCCGAACCCGACGGCGGAGCAGCTCGCGGCAATCGCGATCTCTTCCGCACAGACGGCGCAGTGCCTCTGCGGCATGCAACCGCGGGTTGCGATGCTTTCGTTTTCCACCAAAGGCAGCGCAAAGCACGAGCTGGTCGATAAGGTCGTGGCGGCAACCCGCTTGGTACACGAACTCGCGCCGGATCTTGTCGTGGATGGTGAACTGCAGGCGGACGCGGCGCTCGTACCGAAAGTGGGTCAGCTCAAGTGCCCCGGCAGCCCCGTTGCAGGCAAGGCAAACGTAATGATCTTCCCCGACTTGCAGGCGGGCAACATCGGCTACAAGCTGGTGCAGCGTCTTGCGGGTGCGGAAGCCATCGGCCCCATCTGCCAGGGATTTAAGTACCCCATCAACGATCTCTCGCGCGGATGCAGTGTGGAAGACATCGTATCCGTCGTTGCCATGACCGCCGTTCAGGCGCAAAATTTGTAAGGAGAACCGCACACAATGACGTATATTCTGGTGATAAACGCCGGCAGCTCTTCGCTGAAGTATCAGCTCATCGATATCGACGAAGAACGGATCATCGCAAAGGGCATCTGCGAGCGCATCGGCATCGCGAAATCGGTTTTGAGCTATAAGCCGACCAACGGCGAGTGCTTTGAAAAAGAAAGCCCCATGAAGACGCACGAAGACGCGATCAAGCTCGTCCTTGACGTGCTGGCCGACCCGAAGATCGGCGTGATCAAAGATATGAGCAGCATCCGCGCGGTGGGTCATCGCGTACTGCATGGCGGCGAGAAATACGCCGATCCGGTATTGATCGACGATCAGGTACTCGAAGCCATCGAGGAGTGCATCCCGCTCGGGCCGCTGCACAACCCCGCAAACCTGATGGGAATTCGCGGCTGCATGGCGGCGATGCCCGGCGTCCCCATGGTCGCCGTGTTCGACACCGCTTGGGGCCAGTCCATGCCAAAGGAAGCGTATATGTACGCGCTGCCGTATGAAGCATATACCGAGCACAAGGTGCGTCGCTATGGCTTCCACGGTACCTCGCATCGCTATGTCTCCGGTCAGGCGATCAAAAAGCTCGTCGCCCTCGGCATGAAAAAAGAGGATACGCGCGTCATCACCTGCCATCTGGGCAACGGGTCCAGCCTCTCCGCCGTCAAGGGCGGCAAGTGCATGGATACTTCCATGGGTCTCACCCCGCTGGAAGGTGTGCCGATGGGCACCCGCTGCGGCAGCATCGATCCCGCGATCATTCCGTATCTCATGGGCAGAACCGGCATGAACGCGCAGGAAATCGATACCTATATGAATAAGAAGAGCGGCATGCTCGGCATCTCCGGCGTCAGCAGCGATTTTCGCGATCTTTCCGCCGCGACCAAGCAGGGAAACGAGCGCGCGGCGCTTGCCCGCAAGATGTTTTGCTATAAAGTTCGCCAGTATATCGGGGCTTATGCCGCGACGCTTGGCGGCGTTGACGCCATCGTGATGACCGCGGGCGTTGCCGAAAACGACGGCTATATTCGCGAGATGATCCTGCAGGGGCTTGAATATCTTGGCATCGATATGAATTGGGAATTTAACCTTTCCTGCCCGAGAGGGACCGAACAAGAGATCACCAAACCCACAAGCAAGGTGCATGTCTACGTGATCCCGACCGACGAAGAGATGACCATTGCGCGCGACACCGCGGAGCTTGCGCTGTAAGCGGAAATCGTGTATAATCGCCAAAGAGAGATATCGTTTCGGAGGAATTCAGCCATGAAGCATATTCAAACCATTCAGAAACCCTGCATCAAGACGGGTAAAAACACCGCGTGCGGCGAGTGCCAGGCGAGCTGCCAGTCGGCATGCAAAACCTCTTGCACGGTTGCCAACCAAAAGTGCGCGAAGGAAGAAAAGTAATAGTAGGCTATCTTTGATCAGCCGATCCGCAAAGAAAGGCCACTTTCGGCCTTTTTTTGTCTCTAAAAATAACTCAAGGTTATAACCTGCACAAGGAGAATACACTTGATCCATTCGTTTCAGTTTCAAAATCAAAACGTGCTGCTGGATGTTGAAAGCGGCGCGATCCACACCGTTGACGACGCGGCGTTTGCGATTGTTCAAGCAATCGAGCGCGGAGAAGACCCGTATTCAGCCGGAATCGACGCAAATACCGTTTCGGAAGTGCTCTCCGATCTGGAGGAACTAAAATCCTCCGGCGCGTTTGGAACCGAAACGCCCACGGCACCGGAGATTCTCGGTGGCAGCGCGATCAAGTCCATGTGCCTACACGTGGCGCACGATTGCAACCTCCGCTGCCGCTATTGCTTTGCCGCGACGGGAGATTTTCACGGCGAGCGGATGCTCATGCCGTTTGAAATCGGTAAGCGCGCGCTGGATTTTTTGATGGAGCGCAGCGGAACGCGGCACCATCTTGAGGTAGACCTCTTCGGCGGGGAACCGCTGATGAATTGGGACGTCTGCGAGCAGCTTGTCGCCTACGGTCGTGAGCTGGAACAAAAATATAACAAGATCATTCATTTTACAATCACCACCAACTGCGTGGCGCTGGACGATGAGAAGATCGATTTCATCAATCGCGAGATGCACAACGTGGTCATCAGTCTTGACGGGCGAAAAGAGATTCACGATGCGCTTCGTCCGACCGTCAACGGCAAAGGCTCGTTTGACATCATTTTAAACAACGCAAAAAAACTCGTTGCCGGACGCGGGGACAAGGAATATTACATTCGCGGCACGTTTACGCGTAAGAATCTTGATTTTTTGAAAGATGTCAAAGCGTTGACCAGCTATGGGTTCAACCAGATCTCGATTGAGCCCGCCGTGCTGCCGGAAGAGAGCCCGTATAGTCTCCTGCCGGAGCACCTTGCGCGAATCAACGAAGAATACGACGCGCTTGCGGACTATTATCTCGAATCGCGGGAAAATTCCGACACATGGTTCAACTTCTTCCACTTTATGTTTGATCCCGACGGCGGCCCCTGCCTGAGAAAACGGATCAACGGTTGCGGCGCGGGCACGGAATACGTCGCGGTTACGCCGGACGGAGACATCTATCCCTGCCATCAGTTTGTGGGTCAGCAGGAATACAAGCTCGGCTCGCTCGATCATCCAGCGCTGCGAAACGATCTGCAAGAGGCGTTTTTGGGCTGCAACGTTTGCACAAAAGACAAGTGCAGAAATTGCTGGGCAAAATATTATTGCAGCGGCGGATGCATGGCAAACGCGGTTCTCTACGGCGGTTCGCTGGAAACACCGCACGAGATCAGCTGCAAACTGATGCAAAAACGCATTGAGTGCGCCATCGGCATCTATCTGGCGGAACGATGAACAACCGAATGATTGCGCGCGAACCGGCCATTTGTGACCCGGCCCTCGTTGAAACAATCACAAACGAATGTAACTGCTCGCAGCTTGTCGCGCGGGCAATGATTCGGCGCGGCGTGACCTCTGTTGAGGAAGCGCTGCGCTTTCTCCATCCAAACGAGAGCGATCTGCTCGATCCTTTTTTATTGCCGGATATGCAAAAAGCTGCGGATCGCATTTTCCAGGCGATTGCAGACGGCGAACAAATCTGTGTCTTTGGCGATTATGATGCGGACGGCGTTTGCTCCACCGCGATGCTGGTACAACGTCTCCAAAAGATGGGCGCTAG
>JAQVML010000045.1 GCA_028703645.1 Eubacteriales bacterium | reverse complement strand
CATCCAGCTGATTCTGGGCGCAGGCGGCGTTCCCGTTTGGGCGCATCCGATGAACGGGCACGCGGACCCGCACAAGATTGCGCCGATGCTTAAGGAGCTTGGACTCATGGGAATGGAGGCGTATCATCCGTCTCTGAGCGAAGGGGATACGGTCGTGATCACGAGCGTAGCGCGGCAACTGGATCTGATCGTGACCTGCGGAAGCGATTATCACGGCACGCACAGGCCGGATGTTGTACCCGGACAAACCTGGCAGGAGAATGCGCTTTTACGCAAAACACGCGCTTTTTTAGAGGCGAGAGAACGCCGGACGCTAGCCGGAATCGATTGGGTCAAAGGGAAACATTTGGCATAATATGTCAATGGATCATCCGGTAGAGCTGCGGTTTTCAAGAAAATCCGCTCTGGCGGCTATATTGTGTTGAGAACCAGCGAACCCTCTGCTATAATGTGGTTGCAGGGTACGATGGGGAGACGGAATATTACGTTTTAGGGAAAGAGGAGAAACAAATGTACACGGGTTCGGGAATTATCAAGATATTTGCCGGAAGTACGGGCAAGCCTTTCGCCAAGAAGATGTGCGCCTACCTGGGAACACAGCTTGGCGACGCAGAGACCATCAAATTCAGCGAAGGGAATATCTTTGTACGAGTCAACGAATCCATCCGTGATAAAGACGTTTACATCGTCCAACCCATCGGTCGCCAGCCGAACGATGAGTTTGTAGAGCTTCTGTTCTGGATTGATGCGTTTAAGCGCGCGAGCGCAAACTCCGTTACCGCCATCATTCCATATTTTTCCTATGCAAAGGGCGATAAAAAGGATGAACCGCGCGTTTCCATTCGCGCGAGGGTCTGCGCGGACTGCATCGAGGTTGCCGGCGTAGACCGCATCATCACGATGGATCTGCACGCGCCGCAGGTGCAAGGCTTCTTCAAAAAACCGGTCGATCATCTCTATGCAAAAGAACTGCTCTGCGAGTACATTCGCCGCCAGGGCATCGTAAACGAAGACCTCGTAGTCGTTTCTCCCGATGCAGGCTCCGCAAAGCGCGCGAGAGAATTCGCAACCGAGCTGAACTGCTCCGTTGCCATTGGCGATAAGATGCGTATCGGTCACGATGAAAACGCGAAGGTACTGGAGATCATTGGTGACGTTAAGGATAAGAACTGCCTTGTGATCGACGACTTCTCCATCTCCGGCGGCACACTGGTCGACGTGAGCTATGCGCTGACCGACAAGGGCGCGAAGAAAGTCTACGCCGCGCTTTCGCACAACGTTCTCGGAGAAGAGGGCATCAAGAAGATTGACGCGAGCCCCATTGAGTTTTTGGTTTCGACTGACACGCTGGAATGCCCATATGCGCATCTCTCCTCCAAGATTCGCTTTATCTCCGCGGCACCGATGTTTGCACAGGCGGTCAAGATCATCCACGACCGCGCGCCGATGAGCACCATGTTTGAACAGCGCGTCAGCAAGCGACTGCTCGATATGAGCTTTGCCGAACAGCAAACGTTGCTTTAAGCACAACACAACCAAAGTTTTTTCGGGCGAAGGCTGAAATAAGCCTTCGTCCGTTCATATTGCGAACGGACGAAACATTCTTTATCGCATATAAAAGCGATAGAGAGAAGATGTGCGTTTGCACCGAATTCTTGCGTCATAAGATAGAGACACAGGCATTCTATTCGAACGAAAAATTTTAGTTGACATCATGACATGTGTTGTGGTATTATACGATATTTTGTTGACATATGTGAACCAGTGATGATATAGTATGTTACGTATGAATCTATTATTGTCTGCGAAAGGAGCGTTGCCGGTGTTTGAAATAGGCGATATGGTCTGTTATCCCATGCATGGCGTAGGGGAAATTGAATCCGTTCAAGAACAAACCGTGCTCGGAGAATCTGCGCAATACTATGTACTGCGGTTTGTTATGGGTAAGATGACGGCGATGGTTCCTGTCGCATCGGCGGAAACGGTCGGCCTGCGCAAGCTCGTTTGCCCGGACGACTGCCGCAAGATCATTGAATTTCTCGCGGAGGACGGCTGCGCGGATGAAAGTGAAAACTGGAATCAGCGCTATCGGGACAATCTCAACAAACTCCGCGTTGGCGATATCTACGGCGTGGCGGATGTGGTGAAGTGCCTGATCCACCGCGACCGGGAAAAGGGACTCTCCGCCGGAGAGCGGAAGATGTACTTAACGGCGAGGCAGGTGCTTATCGCGGAGCTGGCCGCGTCGTGCGGAAAGGAGGAAAGCGAATTCCTTCCCCTCGTTGGGGGCTAAGCCAAACGGGAAAACGCCAATCACTGCATGCGGAAGGTACTCAGGATTATCATTGCGCTGGTCGGTATCGGAATCGGCTGCGGAATCGTCGCGTGGGTGCTCTACTCGTTCAAATGCCCCGGTTACGACTACGTGCTGCGCTATACCACCATTCCCGCCGTGATGGCCGCTCTCTATGTGATCGTTGGTATTTTATTCGGAATCATCTTTTTTATTTTATCCCCAAAGATCATAGACGGCGTTCACGGATTCTTTCAAAAGCTGGAACATAGGCTCACCGAAATGCCCGCGCTCGATATTTTATTCGGCGTGATCGGCATTATGATCGGTATGCTTTTTGCGTTTTTATTGAGCCTGATTATGCGAACCATCGACGTGCCGGTTCTGCCGGAGGTCATCACGCTTCTGCTCTACTTCATTTGCGGGTACTACGGCGGTCATATCGGCGTTACGCGCAGAGCGGAGCTGATGGATGGCTATGCGCGCCGCGGACACCTCACAAAAGGGATTGCCGCGGGAAACGCGAGGCCAAAGGTGCTGGATACGAGTGTCATCATCGATGGTCGCATCTACGACATCTGCAAGACTGGGTTTTTAGAAGGCAAGATCATTGTACCCGCGTTTGTGCTCAAGGAACTTAGGCATATTGCGGACAGTTCCGACGCGATGAAACGCGCGCGCGGGCGCAGAGGACTCGATATTCTGCACTCGATGCAGCGCGAACTCGACCAACGCGTTGAGGTAGAGGAAAAGGACTATGAGGATATCGACGAAGTCGACCTCAAGCTGCTGCGCCTGGCCGGCGATATCGGCGGCATACTGATGACGAACGATTACAACCTCAACAAGGTTGCTGCCGTGCAAAACATGCCGGTGCTGAACATTAACGACCTTGCGAACGCGGTTCGTTCCGTGCTACTGCCGGGCGAAGAGCTGCCGATTTTGATCGCAAAAGAAGGAAAAGAATCGGGTCAGGGCGTAGGTTATCTGCCGGATGGAACGATGGTCATCGTTGAAAACGCAAAGAAACATATTGGCGAAACGCTGGACATCGTGGTGACCAGCGCGCTGCAAACATCCGCAGGAAGGCTGGTATTTGCAAAGCTTCGCGGATAGTAGAAATGGGCGACACGCAAAACCAGCAAGAAACTCCTTGACACGGGTTTGCGCCGTCCACTATAATACATAAGGTTCATATCATGCGGGCAAATGCCCGCGTGTGCGATTTTCGCAGGCGAGCGCCTGCTAGACTCAACAACGAAGCGAGGTGTATTCGAGTGTTTCGAACCTATCAGCCCAAGAAGCGTCAGCGGAGCAAGGTACACGGATTCCGTAAACGTATGAAGTCGGCAGATGGCCGCAATGTCATCAAGCGTAGGCGCGCGAAAGGCCGCAAAGTTCTCAGCGCGTAACGGGATTGTTTTGATCAGAACCGTAAAGGAACGCACAAGCGCTTGCGGCGGGCATTTGCTTGCCGCATGTTTGTATTTAAAAAAGGCTCATCCGCACCCTGCGGGGGTTCCTTTTTTAACAGAAGGTGAAAGACCGGCAGGCATTGCCGGACAGCAAACGAACCGGTTTGCTGAACGGATGATTGATGTAAGGATGCGGTAGCGTGAAACACAGTGATTCCCTGCGGCGCAAGAAAGAGTTTCGCTATACCTACCGCGTCGGCAAGTCTTGCGGAGGGAAACTCCTTTCGCTGGTGTATGCGAAAAATCGCGGTTCCAGCGCAAAGATTGGTTTCTCGGTCAGCAAAAAGATTGGAAACGCGGTCACGCGAAACCGCGTCAAGCGGCGCATGAGAGAGGCGATAACGCCTTTGATTCCGTTGATCAAAGGTGGAACGAATTTGATCTTTATTGCGCGGGACACCATTATCGAAGCGCCGTTTCTCAGCATTCGCGAAGCAATGGTCTCACAACTGCAACGCGCGGGCCTGTATATGGCAGGAGAATTGAAATGAAGCGGATATTGATCGCAATCGTCCGCGGTTATAAAAAGTATATTTCGCCGTTACTGCCGCCGAGTTGCCGCTTTACGCCGACGTGTTCGGAGTATGCGATGGAAGCAATTTCGAAGCACGGAGCGTGGAAAGGTAGCTGGCTTGCGCTGTGGCGCATTCTTCGCTGCAACCCGTTTTGCAAAGGCGGATACGATCCGGTTCCGTAAACAGCAAGGCATTTCTTTTTTTACTTTAAAATCAAATACCCGTATATAGAGAGAGGAGGGCACCCCCCTTGCAAGGCGATTTCTTCATAACTCAATGGGCATTCCTCGGAATGCGGTGGCTCTACGAAGCCCTTACCAACGAAAACATCGTTCTCACGATCATCATCTCGACATTAGTCATTCGCCTGCTGACCGTATTCGGCGACATTCGTTCCAGAAAATCCTCCATGAAGATGGCTGCTGTGCAGCCCCAGCTGGACAAGCTGAAGAAAAAGTATGAAAAAGACCCGCAGCGCCTGAATGCGGAACAACAGAAGTTCATGCGCGAAAACGGCGTGAGTATGTTTGGCGGTTGTTTGCCGATGCTCATCACCATGCCGCTGTTCTTTATCTTCATCGCGGCGTTCCGTCAATGGGGCAATGAGATGATGGTTCGCCTGATCCTCACGCTCGACGACAACAAAGACAAGGGCATTGAGCTCTTCCAAACGTTTAAGTTCTTCTGGATCAACAACCTGTGGATGCCGGACAACGGATTTTCGCCCGTGATTGCGACCGCAAAAGAGTTCTTCGGCGCGGCGAACAACACGCTGCCGAAACTGCTTTATTTCCAGGAGCACCCGGAAGCGCTGCAGCGGTTTGTGGATCTTGGGTTCTTCGTCAAGAGCGGAAATGGCTATGCCCTCGCAACACTGACGGAAGAACTCACAACCAAGTACACCGCGCTGATGGCGCCTTGTGCGGATCTGTATCAAGGATTTAACAACGGTTGGTTCATTTTCCCGATTCTTGCGGGTGGTTCAACCTATCTTTCCACGTGGATTATGCAGAAGAACCAACCAAAGAGCGACGCAACAGCAAGCACAAACAAGATTATGAATTGGCTGATGCCCGTCATGTCGTTTGTATTCTGTTTGCAATATAACGCAAGCTTTGCGGTGTATTGGACGTTTAGCAATGTCTTCTCGCTCGGTACGACGCTTCTGATCAACCGCTCGTTCGCAAAACAGAAGCTTGCGGTAACGGAGGTTAGCGAAAAATGAGAAGTATGGAGTTTTCGGGTCACAGCGTTGACGAGGCGATCTTTATCGGTCTGAACGAAATGGGCGTGACCATCGACGAAGTCGAGATCGAAACCATCCAAACCGAGAGTAAGGGCCTATTTGGAATCGGCGCAAAGCAGGCGGTCGTTCGCCTGACGCAGCGCGAAGTGCCGCTCGTCATGGAGATGGAGCAGGTCTATCGCAAAGAGAAGGAAGCAAGCTATCAGCAGCGCCGCGAGCAGTCGCAAAGAAGCGGACCGCGTCCCGACCGCCGCGATGGCGAGCGCAACCGCTCCGACAGACCGCAGAGAGGCCCTTCTAATTATGGAGCACCCCGCGGCGGACAAGACGGCGCGCAGTACGGCGGACAGGGCCGCGAGCGCATGCCGGAAGCCGCACCGGAAGAGCACTTTGACTACAGCGAAGAGCTTGCAAAAAATACGCCTTGCGCTGTTTTTCTCAGCGAGCTGCTCGCCAAGATGAACAACCCCGCGCCGGTTTTGGCGGCGGACACGGAGAACGGACTCCGTCTTTGCATTGATGCAGAGACGATGGGCCTGCTCATCGGTCGCCGCGGCGAAACGCTGGACGCCATGCAATATCTGGTTTCGCTGGTGGCGAACAAGAACCGGAAAGAGGATGGCTATATCCGCGTGACGCTCGACACCGAGGGGTATCGCTCCCGCCGGGAAGAGACGCTCAAGCGCCTTGCGCGCAAGAACGCGATGCATGCCAAGCAGACGGGGCGTCCGGTCTCGATGGAGCCAATGAATCCGTATGAACGGCGCATTTTGCACAGCGCACTACAGGGGTTCACCGGCGTGACCACGCATAGCGAGGGCGAAGAACCCAACCGCCACGTCGTCATTACACCATCCAAGTAACGATACAGCCATGAGCCGCCGCAATTAAAAGCTGCGGCTCATGTTCTATTTTGGACGATATAAATTGTAGGAATAACACCAAAGCATGTTTGGAGAGACCATGGAAGACACGATTTACGCGCCATCCTCCGCCATCGGCGGGGCGATTGCGATCATTCGCATCTCCGGCACGAAAGCGGAACAGACAAAAGCATTGTTCGATCGGGACCCTACGCAACGCCCACGGGAACTCGTTCATGCGCGTTTGCGAAAGAACGGAGAACTGATTGACGACTGCATGGCGGTCTATTTTCCTGCGCCAAACAGTTATACGGGCGAAGATATGATAGAGCTGAACGTACACGGCGGCATGCAGACCGTTCAGCGAGTCCTTGGCGCGCTGGCTACGCTCGGATTTCGTCCGGCGGAGTGCGGCGAATTTACCAAGCGAGCGTTTCTCAACGGCAAGATGGATCTCTCCGCGGCGGAAGCGGTCATGGATGTGATCAACGCGGACGCGGAGCAGAGCCTGAAGTCTGCGCTCGCGCAATTGCAGGGAAGCGTTAAGCGAGAGATCGCCTCGGTGGAGACGCTGCTTCTGGACGCGCTCAGTGGCATTGACGCGGCGATCGATTACCCGGACGAAGCAGAGGCGGATACGCTGGAAGCGCTGCCGGAATCACTGACGAGCGCGATTGCGCGCGTAGACGCGATGATCAATCAAGCGAGGCGCGGGCGTGTGCTGCGGGATGGACTCCGTGTCGCCATTGTGGGACGACCGAACGTCGGGAAATCCTCGCTCATGAACGCGCTGTTGGGGAACGATCGTGCGATCGTCACCGCGATTGCGGGAACGACGAGGGATATCATCGACGAGAAAGTGAGCATGGATGGCGTGCCTGTGCGACTCATTGACACGGCGGGCATCCGCGAGGCGAACGACGAGGCGGAGAAAATCGGCGTCGATCGCGCGCGGGACGCAATCAAGGGCGCGGACGTCGTCTGCCTCGTGCTGGATGGCTCGGTACGATTGACGAATGAAGATGAAGCTTTGCTGCAACAGACGAGCGGTAGCACGAGAATCGTTTTGCTGAACAAGTGCGATCTGCCGCAGGAATGCGAATACAAACAAGATGCGATTCGCGTCAGCGCAAAGACCGGCGAGGGATTGGCGGAATTGCAACAGAACATACTCGCGCTCGCGGCGCCCGAACGCGCGGACGGCACGATCATCACCAACGAGCGGCATATTCGCGCGCTGGAGCTTGCGCTCAACGCGCTGCGTGACGCGACGACGGCGGACGAGCTCGACTGCGCGGCAACGGACGTGAAGAACGCGCTGCATCACCTTGGCTCCATCACGGGAACAGACGTGGACACGACGGTGATTGACCGCATCTTCAAGCGGTTCTGCGTCGGGAAGTAATTCGAATCAGAAAACAGGTTTCAACATGCAAGAGATGGTGCAATTACGACCGGTAACGTTGGCGGAGATCCCAGCGCTTGTCAAGCTGCGGCTTGAGACACGCATTGAGACCTACAGCGAAATCTATCCGAGGGAGTGGATCGAAGGGTTCGATTTTGCGCTTTCCGAAGAACGGTTTCGCGGGATAGCGACCGACCCG
>JAQVML010000044.1 GCA_028703645.1 Eubacteriales bacterium | reverse complement strand
CCGGAAAACTAAAAATCTTTCATATCCTTTCATATCCTATTGCATCATGTAAATCTACAGCCCGGCGAAGAATCGCCGGGCTGTTTTGCGTATATAGTCGTCTTTTGATTACTTTAAGTTCTCAGGATTCAGGCAAAGGAGCTCCGGCAGGACAAACATGCCGTCTTTGCGAATCAACACATCGTCAAACCAGATTTCGCCGCCGCCGTATTCCGGCGTTTGAATCAACACGATGTCCCAATGCTGGCTGGACTTATTGCCGTTGTTGCAGTCGTCATAGCAGCTGCCTGGCGTAAAATGGATGCTGCCCGCGATCTTCTCATCAAACAACGTGTCCTTCATCGGGAAAGTGATGTAAGGATTCACGCCGATGGCAAACTCGCCGACGTAGCGCGCGCCTTCGTCGATGTCCAGCTGTTTATTGATGCGCGCATTGTCGTTTGACGTGGCTTCGATGATCTTGCCGTCTTTAAACGTAAACTTGATGTCGGTAAACGTAAAGCCAGCCTCCAGCGACGGCGTGTTATACGCAATGGTGCCATTGATGCTGTATTTCACCGGAGCTGTGTAGATTTCGCCATCGGGAATATTCATGTTGCCCGCGCACTTGATGGCGGGAAGGCCTTTGATGGAGAACGTCAAATCGGTACCGGGCGCAACCAAGCGGACTTTATCCGTGCGCTCCATGAGCGCCTTGAGGGAATCCATGGCTTTATCCATCTTGCTGTAGTCCAGCGTGCAGACGCTGAAGAAATAGTCTTCAAACGCTTCCGTGCTCATGTCCGCAAGCTGCGCCATGCTCGGCGAAGGATAGCGCAGGATGACCCATTTGGTTTTCGGCACGCGGATTTTTCCATGCACGGGCGTCCAGTAATAGGTCATGTAGTCGTTGAATTTATCGCCCGGCACATCGGAAAACTCGTTTGCGTTTGTGCCGCCGCGGATGCCGATAAACGCCTGCATCTGCGACATCATCGCGGCGTCTACATTGGCTCTTGTCGTGAGTTGCTCCGGCGTGCAATGGAGCATGATCTCGCGATCCATGCTCTTGTCCTCCAGCCAGAGGAAGGGAACGCCGCCCGCTTTGTATACCGTCTTGATGAGTGCGCGGGTGAGGTCTTCGTTGCCGCCAATGCTCTGAATGAGCACGTTCTCGCCGGGTTTCACGGCGCAGGAAAAGTTGACCAGTCCATCGGCCAGCTTCAGAATTCTTGGATCAAACATGGAATTGCCTCCTAATATCGAAAAATGTGTGGATGGATTCTTTGGTGGTGCGGATTGCTCCGGCACCGCGATTATTATCGCATAAAGCAAAGAAAAACGCTAGTCTTATTCACCGGCGTTGAGATCATAGATGGCATAGAACTGGATTTATACGTTCACATTATAGATCTTTTTCACGTGCTCGCCATTGGGAACGATGATGACAAACACCATCAGAACCGTGATCATCATGCTGACGGCAATGATCCAGCGAATCGGGAAGAGATCGCCAATTGCGCCCGCGATGAGCTGACCCAATATGGTGCCGATGATGGTAAACATCTGAAACAAGCCGTTAAATCTGCCGCGCATTTCATCCGGTAGGTAGTTTTGCGTGCTGGAGATGCGGATATTATAGCTGGTCACGCCGAGCATGCCCTCGACCAGCATAAAGATCAGCATTGCCCAGAATGGAAAGAAGAGGTAGGCGCCGTCGATGAACGAAATAAAGATATAGACGAACAGCGCAATGTTATATTTCTTTTGAGCGGGGTAGCGGAAGAAGTAATGCACCCCGCCACCGATGAGCCGACCGATGGTGTTTGCACCCATCACAAAGGTATACTGCATGACACCGTCTACACCATTGAGACTCTTGAAATATGGCAGCGCCAGCGTCATACAAATGGAGCTCACCAGCATCATGACGAAGAAAAACCATGTGATCGCATTGAGCCCGCGTTCGCGCTTGAGGTATGCGATTCCGTCTTTCAGGTCTTGCAGAAACCTGCTGCCGTTAAAGCGCTCTTTTATTTGCTTGATATGCGTTTCAATGGCTCGAATCTGCGTTTCTGCAATCGCCGCGATCAGAAACGTGACCGCGTTGAAGAGAAACAGCGGGGCAAGCCCGATGGTTTTATAGCAAAGTCCGGCGACCGGCACCATGATGGCGGTGCTCAGCGGATAGATCAGGCTGGAAACGGAGTAGGCGCGCGTGAAGTTGCCTTCGCTGATCAGCGTTGGATAAAAGCTATCGTAAGCGACGCTGTATACGCTGTCAATCGCGCCCATCAGCATGGAGATCAGCAGATAGGCGGTATAGTTAAAGAAGCCCTTTAACAGCAACAAGAAAAACACGGCATACAGCGCGGAGGAAAGAAAATCCAACGAATAGATGACGCGCTTACGGGAAAAACGATCCAGATACGGGCCTGCGATCATGGGTAGGACGATCCGCGGCAGGCTATAGCAAACCATAAAGAGTGCGTATAGCATCACGGAATCGGTCTTGTCCAGCACGAGAAGACCAATGGCAAAGCCTGCCACCGCGTTTCCCAGCATAGAGACTACGGTGCCAAGCGTAAGAATCGTAAAATCTCTTGTCCAGAGATTGTGCTTCACTGTTTCCATAGCCGCTAATATAACACGTACGGGATTTACTTGTAAAGATCACGCACAACCGAAAACCGATTGGATGCAACTATATATTTTCCCATACAGTCTCTCAGTAATATTTGGATATCGCTACATATTTTAAATATAAGAAATTAAGCGATCATAATTGTTCACCATTCATCAGCGAAATCGGGTTGACGCGAAGCGGGCGTTTCACTATGATGAATATACGGCTCAATCAAAGCCTTCGTATGCAGGCGATTGATCTGCATGCAGATCCGATACAGGAGGATTTACACCTTGATTTTGGAAGAAACAGCCCGCGCGGTGCTTCATGAGGCGCAAAAAAGCGGCGCGGACTATGCTGAATTGTTTTTAGAGGACAACGAGAGTACGCGGATCGAGATGATCGACGGCAAGGTGGAGAGCGCGAACTATGCGCGCATTTCCGGCGCGGGAGTGCGCGTGCTGCTTGGCACACAGAGCGCCTATGCCTACTGTGCGGACGTGAGCGAGCAATCGCTGATGGAAACCGCTCGCGCGGCTGCCGCAGCGCTCGGCGAGGCAAAGTTTTCGCCAAACAGCGAAATCAAGCTTTCGCTCAATCGCTTCATTACGCCGGTAAAGCAACCGTTTGATACCATCGGCAATGCGGATCGCGTCGAGGTGATGCGCATTGGCGCGCGCGCAATCAAGAGCGCGTCTAGCGAAATCACGCAAGCTTCGGTTCGCTATCTGGATCAGGTGCAGCGCGTGACCATCGTGAACACGGACGGCGTCTACGTCACCGACGAGCGCCCGAGAACGCGTATTTACTTACAGGCGGTTGCGATGAACGGCACCGAAGCGCAGACGGGCTTTGTTGGCCCGGGCAGCTGCCGCGGATTTGAAGCCTATCGCGACGTTATCGACGTCGAGCAGTCTGCAAAAGTCGCGGCAAACATGGCGGTGACCATGCTGCATGCGCCGGAGTGCCCGGCGGGCAATTTGCCCGTGGTCATCGACGGCGGATTCGGCGGCGTCATCTTCCACGAAGCCTGCGGGCATTCGCTCGAAGCGACGGCGGTCGGACGAAACAACTCGGTCTTCTGCGGCAAACTCAATACCAAGATCGCCGCGAACTGCGTCAGCGCGGTGGACGACGGAACACTTCCCGGCGAGTGGGGTTCGATCAATGTGGACGACGAGGGCGGTAAACCGCAACGAAACCTCCTCATCGAAAATGGCATTCTGAAAGGCTACCTGATCGACAAACTTGGTTCCCGTCGCATGGAAATGCCGAGCACCGGCTCTTCCCGCAGGCAGGGCTACATGTTTGCGCCGACGTCCCGCATGACAAACACGTTTATCTGTCCGGGTTCGGATGACGACGACGAGATGATCTCCAGCATGGCGGAAGGTTTGTTTGCTAAGAAGATGGGCGGCGGCTCCGTCAATCCTTCGACAGGAGAATTCAACTTCAGCGTGGCGGAAGGCTACTGGGTCAGAAACGGCAAGATCGTTTCTCCCGTTCGCGGCGCGACGCTGGTCGGAAAAGGCAGCAAAGTGCTGCTCAAGATCGACCGCGTGGGTAAGAATATGTGGATGTCGGCGGGCATGTGCGGCTCACTCTCCGGCGCGGTGCCGACCAATGTTGGTCAACCGCGCATTCGAGTTTCCGGCATGACCATCGGCGGCAAAGGGGGTGCGATCGAATGACGTATCAGGAATTTGCAACACGCGCAACGGCGTATGCCAAAGAGATCGGCTGCGCTTCATCAGAACTGTATTATGCAAACGGCGAATCGTTTGAAGTCAACGCAAATGCGGGCGAGATCGACCGCTACAGCGTCAGCAGAGAAGCGGGCGTCTCTGTTCGTGTGTCTCTCAACGGAAAAGAAGGCTATGCGTATACCGAGCGGATCGACGAGCCGGAAAAGCTGGTCGATCACGCGGCGGACAACGCGAAGTGCATCGAGAGCGACGACGATCACCCGATGCAGACCAAGCAGACCTACCAGAGTGTCAAGCGCGAGGACAGCGCGCTCAAGTATTTAACCGAATCGCAGCGCATTGCGCTCGCCAAACGGCTGGAACAGGCGTGCCTTTCGCTCGATGCGCGCGTAAAACGCGTGGTCTACTGCACGGTAGGCTATGATTCCGGCGCGGTCGTGATGGAAAACTCGCTTGGTCTACATGCCGAGCGCAGTAACAACAGCTCGTATCTCTTCGTGATGCCTTCGGTAGAGGATGGATTGGAAATCCAGACCGGCTTTGCGTTCCGCATGGGTACGGAAGCAGCAAGCGTAGAAGATTGCGCAAAAGAGGCGGTAGAGGACGCGCTGGGCAAGCTCGGCGCAAGCCCCGTCGACTCCGGCTGCTATCGCGTGCTGCTCAAGCCGTTTGCGATGAGCGATCTAATGAGCGCGTTTTCGCCGATGTTCTCGGCGGATCAGGCACAAAAAGGCTATTCTCTTCTCGCCGGAAAAGAAGGGCGGGAGATTGCAAACAGTATCGTCACCATCTGGGACGATCCGTTTGATCCGGTCGCACCTCGTGCGTTTGATGGTGAGGGCACGCCTTGCGTGAAGAAAGCGATTGTTGAACACGGCGTGCTCAAGACGCTGCTGCATAACCTCAAGACCGCGAAGAAAGCGGGGGTTGAGAGCACGGGCAACGCGAGCCGTGGCAGCGCCGCTTCCTCGGTTGGCGTGGCGCCTACCATATTTCGCGTTGAACCGGGGAAACTCGGCTATGAGGACCTGCTCATAGAGCTCAAAGACGGGCTTGTCATCTCCGAACTCGAAGGGCTTCATACGGGCGTAGATTCGGTCTCCGGCGATTTCTCGCTCAAGGCGGCGGGCTTCCACGTCAAAGACGGGGTCATCGTGCGCCCGGTCTCCAACATCACCGTTGCGGGCAACTTTATCACGATGATGAAGGATGTTGTCGCGGTTGGAAGCGACCTGCGCTTCGGTTTGCCGCAGGGCGGCTATTTCGGCTCGCCAAGCATCCTCATCTCCGGCCTAACGGTCGCGGGAAACTGACGCAAGAACGCCTGTTTTTCGCAAAAAGTCTGGAAAATAGAAATATTCGATTGACACGGCCCCTTTGTTATGGTATCTTTTGAAGGTGCCCCGCAAAGGGGCTCGATTTATGATGTTTTAACCGAATTTACGGAGGGTTTTGACCATGGCAGCAGATGCACGCGTAAAGATCACCCTGGCCTGCACCGAGTGCAAGCAGAGGAACTACAACACCTACAAGAACAAAAAGAACGACCCTGAGCGACTTGAGTTCAGCAAGTATTGCCGTTTCTGCCGCAAACACACCACGCATCGCGAGTCAAAGTAACGGAAACGACGAAAGAGGAACGATATGGCACAGAATCTGAGCACACCCAAGAAGGATGCCAAGAGCGCGGATAAGAAGATCGCTAAGATCGACGCGCATGGTCATGCGCGCAAGAAGCCGTTCTGGAGCATCATCGCCCCGAAGCTGCTCCTGCCCGCAACCATCCTTCTCGCGGCAGGCGGGCTTTTCCTCGCCGTTTACAATACGCTTCAAATCGTGACCCCTTCTGAGGGATACACGCTTTCGACCGGCCTGAAGGTTGCCAGCGGTCTGCTGGGCATACTGATGGCCGTCGCTGGTGTGCTTGGCCTGTTTAGCAAAAAGGGCAGGACGCTCATGTGGCTCGGCACGCTATCCATCGTATACGCGCTAGTCATTTTGACCGCAACTGCCAAGATGGGCACGATCGCGCTTGTTTGCGGCATTGTTGCCGCCGTAATTTCGCTTATCTATGTCATCGCCGTCGATGGCAAACACGACGTCGGCCTCTCGCGCTTTCTGCGCGAAATGATCGGCGAAGTGAAGAAGCTCACATGGCTTTCCGGCAAAGAGCTCTTCAGCCATACGCTGGCTGTGGCTGTCTTTGTTCTGGCAATGGCGCTTCTCATCGGCCTTCTCGATCTGGCATTTTCGAGCGGTTTCGGCGCATTGAGCAGTATCAAAATCGGGTAAGGAGTTATGAGCGTGCAGGAAGCAAAATGGTACGTGGTTCATACCTACTCGGGTTATGAAAACAAGGTTAAAGAAGACCTTGAAAAATCCGTGGAGAACGCAGGGCTTCAGGATATCATCCTTGAGGTGAAATACCCCACGGAGGAAACCATCGAAATTTTGCCCAACGGAAAACGCAAAGTAACCCAGAGAAAAGTATTTCCCGGCTATGTAATGGTAAAGATGCTCGTCGATGTTTTTGAAAAGGAACGTCCGGCGGAGCAAGGCGGCGGGAAATCCGTCGATCTTGTGATGAATCCCCGCGCTTGGTATGTGGTTCGCAATACCCGCGGCGTGACCGGTTTCGTTGGCCCCGGCAGTAAGCCGGTTCCGCTATCGGACGAAGAAGTCACCGCGATGGGCGTGGAGCGCATTCCGATCATGCTCAATATCGAAGTGGGCGAAACCGTCCGCGTCATCAACGGGCCGCTGGAGAACTTCACCGGCCGCGTAGAGGCACTCGATATCGAGCGCCAGAAGATCAAGCTGACTGTCTCTATGTTTGGCAGAGAGACGCCTGTTGAGCTGGACTTTGTACAGGTACAGCGGATCTAATTTCATTTATCTATAACGCATCCGCGTTGATAGAACGTGGGAGGGGGAGGCACCCCGCTTACCACAACCAATAAAACGGAGGAAACTGCAATGGCAAAGAAAATCCAAGGCTATGTAAAACTGCAAATTCCTGCGGCTAAAGCGACGCCCGCGCCGCCGGTAGGCCCAGCGCTGGGTCAACAGGGCGTCAACATCATGGCTTTCTGCAAAGAGTTCAATGAACGCACGCAGAAGTCTGCCGGTCTGATCATTCCGGTCGTTATCACCGTGTATGCAGATCGTTCGTTCTCGTTTATCACCAAGACGCCTCCTGCCGCCGTTCTGATCAAGAAGGCTTGCGGCATCGAGACCGCCTCCGGTGTACCGAACAAGACGAAGGTTGCCACCATTTCCAAAGCTCAAGTGCGTGAGATTGCGGAGCTCAAGATGCCCGACCTCAACGCTGGCAGCGTGGAAACGGCAATGTCTATGGTTGCGGGCACAGCGCGCAGCATGGGCATCATCGTCGGAGACTGAGGGGGAACGAGAATATGAAACACGGCAAAAAGTATACCGAAAGCAAAAAGAGCATCGAAGCGCAAAAGCAGTACGATGTTCGTGAAGGCCTCGATCTCGTTCTGACCACCGCGAAAGCGAAGTTTGACGAGACGATCGAAGCTTCCATCCGCCTCGGCGTCGATCCCCGCCATGCGGACCAGCAGGTCCGCGGTGCGGTCGTTCTGCCGCATGGCACGGGCAAAAAGGTTCGCGTCCTCGTCTTTGCAAAGGCTGACAAAGCCCGCGAAGCTCAGGAAGCCGGCGCCGACTATGTTGGCGACGAAGACCTCGTGAAAAAGATCCAGACCGAGAACTGGTTTGAGTTTGACGTCTGCGTTGCAACGCCGGACATGAT
>JAQVML010000043.1 GCA_028703645.1 Eubacteriales bacterium | reverse complement strand
ATCCCTCTGTGCATTCGCTTTGGCGATCTGCGCGTTTTTGCGAATCTGCTCTACGTTGTCGATGCCCATGTTTTCAATGGTACCGGCGGCGTCTTTAAAGTTTTGAATGTTGAAGTTGACGACCTCGATGCCGAGCTTCTCCATGTCGGGCACCACGTTTTCGGTGATCTTTCTGGCAACGCCCTGACGATCCTGCACCATCTCTTTGAGCCCGACGGAGCCTACGATCTCGCGCATGTTGCCTTCGAGCACCTGCGTCACCAGCGCGACCATCGCATCCGGACGCAAGCCAAGCAGGGATTCCGCCGCGCGGTTGAGCAACTCCGGCCTGCTGGAGATCTTGACGTTGGCAACGCCGTCCACGCTGACGTTGATGAATTCGTTGGTGGGCACCGCTTCGGATGTCTTCACATCGACCTGCATCACGTTGAGAGGAAGCTTATCTACGCGCTCTAAAAACGGGAACCGCCAACCTGCTTTTCCAATCAGGATTCTGCGCTTACCAAGGCCGGAGATGACATATGCGGTATCCGGCGGGGCCTTGAGATAACCCAAAATGAACAGGAGAACGGCAACGGCGAGAACGACAGGAATGATATAGCCCATGGTGTGGATTCTCCTTACTAGATTTTCAGATACATGTTAACATAGTAAACATGGAAAAACAATTCGCCAGGCGTGAATGAATTGTATCAAATTTGTCAAATATCGATCGAATGGAGAACGGCTTCGATTCACCGGATCGGAGAGGTGCTTTTCTGAGCAAACAAACGCAAAAAAAGAAGGCCTGTTTTGCAAGCCTTCTTCCGAATTACGCTACAGATAACGCCAGAGAGTACACGACCTCGCCGTAGAGCACGCGCCCGTCCGGCACAAAGCCGAGGCTTTCGTAGAGTGATTTTGCGATTTCGTTCTCCGGCTCGAAGCTGATGTAGATGCGGTTGTGCTCCTCGTCCGAGAGCCCTCGAATGCGATCGATCAAAAGGCGCATCGCCTCTCTGCCGTAGCCGACGCCCTGATAGCGCTGGTCGATCATCAGCCGGTAGATCCAGTATTGATGGTCATCCTCGTCAAGGCTATACATCGCGAAACCGACCGGCCTGTTCTCCGCGTAGAGCGCGAGCGGTACGCATTCCGGTTGGGCATATGCCTGCGCGAGCGAATATTGATTCGTCGCGACGAAATTCCGCTGCTCCGGAGAAACGGAGAGGTCCAACACCGAAAGGTAGTTGTAGCGGTCGATTTCCACGAGGTGAAGCATATGGCTCCCTTTCCGTACGTGCCAAAGACCCGATCAGGGGTTCTGCGTGTCGATCTGCTTGGCGTTCTTCATGCGTGTGTCTTTGTTGAGGTAACGCTTGCGCATGCGGATGCTCTTTGGGGTGACTTCCACCAGCTCGTCGTCCGCGATGAACTCGAGGCACTGCTCCAAAGAGAGCACGACCGGCGGGGTGAGGCGCAGCGCGTCGTCCGAACCGGAAGCGCGCATGTTGGTGACATGCTTCTTTTTGCAGACGTTGACCACGATATCCCCCGCGCGCGCGTTTTCACCGACGATCTGTCCTTCGTAAACGGGTATGCCGGAGCCAATGAAGAGCTTGCCGCGATCCTGCGTGTTAAACAGGCCGTAGCTGGAGGTGTCTCCCGTTTCGTGCGCAACCAAAGAGCCGGTTTTGCGCTCCTCAATCGGTCCCTTGTACGGTTCGTAATCGTGGAAGATGTGGCTCATGACGCCGTTGCCGCGCGTATCGGTCAACAGCTCCGAGCGATAGCCCATGAGTCCACGCGCGGGTACGAGGAACTGGAGACGAACGCTGTTGTCGCCCTGGTTGGTCATATCCTGAAGTTCCGCCTTGCGCTGACCGAGTTTTTCCATGACCGCGCCGACATAGTCGACCGGCACGTCGATGGTGAGCTCCTCGATCGGCTCGGTGATGTTGCCGTCCTTATCCTTATGGAAGATGACCTTCGGGCGCGAGACCGCAAACTCATATCCCTGGCGGCGCATGGTCTCGATCAGAATCGAAAGATGCAGCTCGCCTCTGCCACTGACGCGGAAACTGTCGGTGGTATCCGTCTCTTCCACACGCATGGAGATGTTGGTCTTTACTTCGTTAAAGAGCCTGTCGCGGAGGTTGCGGCCCGTGACATATTTGCCTTCACGTCCCGCAAACGGGCTGTCGTTGAGCATGAACATCATGCTGACCGTCGGCTCGTCAATGTGGACAAAGGGCAGCGGCTCGATGCAATTCGGGTCGCAAACCGTCTCGCCGACGTTGAGGAATTCCATACCCGCCACGCAGATGATGTCTCCGCAGGGGGCTTCGTCCACCTCGACACGCTTGAGTCCTTCATAGCGATAGAGGCGCGTGATTTTCGTTTCCACTTTGCGGTTTTCTTCGCCGCCGCAGATGACGACCGGCATGCCTTTTTTCGCCGTGCCACGCTCAATGCGGCCAACGCCGATGCGGCCGACATAATCGTCGTAATCGATGGAGGAGAAGAGGATTTGCAGCGGTTCGTCCGGCTGGAAGTTCGGCGCGGGAATCGCGCTGACGATCGTGTCAAAGAGCGCGACCATATTGTTCTCCATGGTGTCCGGGCTCAGTCCGCTCATGTTGTCGCGCGCGCTGGCGTAAACAACAGGGAAGTCGAGCTGATCCGCACTTGCTCCAAGCTCGATGAAGAGCTCCAGCGCCTGATCCACGACCTCGGCCGGGCGCGCGCCGGGACGGTCGACCTTGTTGACGACCAGAATCGGAATTTTGTTGAGTTCGAGGGATTTGCGCAGCACGAATCGCGTCTGCGGCATGCAGCCTTCAAACGCGTCCACAAGCAGCAGCACGCCGTCTACCATTTGGAGGATGCGCTCCACCTCGCCGCCGAAGTCCGCGTGACCCGGGGTGTCGACGATGTTGATGCGCGTGCCGCCGTAGCTGACCGCCGTGTTTTTGCTGAGGATGGTGATGCCGCGCTCACGCTCGAGATCGTTGGAGTCCATAATGCGCTCGACGTCCTGTTCGCCTCTGCGCAGCACGCCCGCGTCACGCAGCATTTGGTCGACCAGCGTTGTCTTGCCGTGGTCAACGTGCGCGATGATGGCGACGTTTCGAATGTCCATTTGAGTACCTTCTTTCTAAATACGAAAACAAGTTATTATAAACCAAGAAGAGGGGTTAGGACAAGATATATCGCATGTTTTGCGGCTTTTTTACGATTCTTTGACGAAAAAGACGGTTTTTTCTCGCGTTTACGATTAAATATAGGAAAAACCCCCTTGAAAATGCCGTCGAAAAAAACGGCAGGAAAAAATAAAAAGAAAATTTGAAAAAATCTTCTTGACAGTGTAACTGTATTAATGTATAACTGTGTTAAGACAATAATACAGCAACACACGAAAGGGGGAACATGCATTGGCTTGGCAATTTAACTCGAATCGCCCAATCTATCAACAGATTGTAGACGAAATAGAAATGCGCATTCTCAACGGCACCTATGAGATGGGAATGCGGCTGCCCAGCGTACGAGATCTCGCCGTTATGGCAGCGGTCAATCCGAATACAATGCAGAGAGCACTCGCAGAACTGGAGGAAATGGGATTGGTTACCACGCAGAGAAACACCGGACGAACGGTGACGACGGATGAAACCTCTGTCTCCCGCGCACGGGATAGTAAGGCGGATTTGCTCGTGGAGACATTCATGATGCAGATGAAGGCGCTTGGCTTAAGCCGCAAGGAAGTATTGGATCGGCTCGCCAAGGGAGAACCAAAGGAGGGGGAACATGCAGTCAATTCTTGAAGTACGGGCGCTGAGTAAGCGCTATGGATCGACGCTTGCGCTCAACAACGTCGACCTGACGCTTCCCAAAGGGAAGATTATCGGCCTGTTGGGGCCGAATGGCAGCGGCAAAACCACGCTGCTCAAGATCGTAGCCGGGCTATTGACGCCAACAAACGGCATCGTGCTCGTCGACAATCAGCCGGTTGGTGAGGGGACCAAAGCGCTGATTTCCTACCTGCCGGAGCGCACCTATCTGCCGGATTGGATGACGGTTGACGATTGCCTCGACTACTTTGCGGACTTTTATGCGGACTTTGACATGGCGCGCGCCAGAGAGATGCTCACAAGGCTCAATGTGCCTGCAAACAAGCGCATGAAGCAACTGAGCAAAGGTACGCGGGAAAAGATGCAGCTCGTGCTCGTCATGTCCCGCAGAGCAAAGCTCTATCTCTTGGATGAGCCTATCGGCGGGGTAGACCCGGCAACCAGGGATTACATCCTCGATACGATTATCGGCAACTACGACAACGAGGCGACGATTCTCATCTCTACGCACTTGATTGCGGATGTGGAAAAAGTGCTCGACGAGTTCCTTTTCTTAAAGGAAGGCGTGATCACGATGCACGACACGACGGACAATGTCCGCGAGACGCAGGGTAAGTCGCTGGACGAGCTGTTCCGGGAGGTATTCAGATGCTAAAGAAATTAATGAAACACGATTTCCGCGCGCTTTCGCGCACGCTCTTCCCACTGCAGATTGGAATTCTCGGTGGTGGCCTAGTCGCGACGCTGCTCACCGTTCTGACCATTCGCATCGGCGAAAACACCGCAAGATCGGATGGTTCCGCGCTGCTGCGCGCGCTCATCATGGGCGTTTCCGCTACGATGTCGGTGCTCATCGGCATTGCAATCATGGCCTCGGCGCTCGTGACGCTGCTGTTGATCTGCTACCACTTTTATCGCAGCTTCATGGGGGATGAAGGTTATCTGACCTTTACTTTGCCGGTCTCTACCGACAAGTTGATCCTCTCAAAGTTGTTCACCGGTATGATTTGGACGCTGATCAACGCGGTCGTAATCGTTGTTACACTGCTGATTTTCTCCGTGTTCGGCACCACGAGCAACAGCATCGCTAATATGGACGTGCTGAAAGCCATTCGAATGTTCTTTACGGACGTTTTGCCGCAGGCAGCGCAGTATGTGAATGTTCCGCTGATGATCATTGAAACCATTGTGATCGGCATTCTCGGACTCGCGGCGCAGATGCTGGAGATCTACTTTGCCATCGTGGTTGGCGGTCAAGTGGCCAAGAAGCACAAGGTTCTCGCCGCAATCGGCATGTACCTGCTCATCAACATGGGCGTTGGCATCATCACCACAACGTTTATGTCGATCGTAACGTTTGGCGAAGGTCTTGCGAACATTGCGTTTGACACCGTGCAGGAAGTCAGCAGATTTATGACTTCGGCATTCGGTTGGTACGGCGTGCTGTTTGCGGGGCTCGCGGTTCTCTTCTTCTTCCTGATCCGCTCGATCTTTAAGAAGAACCTGAATCTGCAATAATATCAATCTCGCGACATTTTCACGAGCAAGGGCGGCTTAGGCCGCCCTTGTTGCGTTTTGGCGCGCATTTGATCCTCTGCAAAATAGAGCTTGCAAAAGAAAAACGCAAGTGTTATTCTGAACCTACCGAACGATAGGTAGCTAAAACGACGTCGAGGGATAACACAACCAGCGGGAGGAATCACAAGTGACAAAACCGGAAATCTTAGAGCATGCGCTCCTGCTCTTTATGAACAAAGGCTACGAAGGCGCGAGCATGAGCGATCTTGCCGCGGCGACGGGCATCAAGAAAGCCTCGCTCTATGCGCACTATTCCGGCAAGGAGGAGATTTTCTCCGCCGTGTTCACGGGCGTGGTGGAGGAATACCGCGAAAACATGAAAACCCTTCTTCTGCATCGCGCGGAGGAGAGCGCGTTGACGCGGTTGGAGCGAATGTTTCGCGCGTTTTTGCGCTACTGCCACAACAATCCACGCATGTATTTCTGGGATCGCTATTTCTATTTTCCGCCGGAGTTTATCAAAGAGCGCATGGAGCGGGAAACGAAGCAGACGCAGGACGAGTTTCTTCAAGTGATTCAAGCCGCAATTTCGGAGGGGATCGCGTCTGGCGAAATCTCCCCGCAACCGGTCGAGAGTGCGGCGCTCGCCTACTATTATCTGATGATCGGGCTTTCGATGTCCGTTAAACTCTATGATCGCGAGGCGCTGGAACACGACATTTCGCTTGCGTGGGCAGGGCTTGCGCAGGGACTAAAAAAAGAGACATAACGGGAGGATATCATCATGGAACAACGAGTATTGGGCGGCAGCGGCATCGCCGTCAGCCCATTGGGCCTTGGCGGTTGGGCGATTGGCGGGCCTTTCACGCTGGAAGGTCATCAGGACGGCTGGGGAAGCGTGGACGATGCGGAGTCGATCCGCGCGATTCGTCGCGCGGTGGATCTCGGCGTGACCTTGTTTGACACGGCGGATGCTTATGGCACGGGACATAGTGAAGAAGTGCTCGGCAAAGCGCTCAAGGATGTTCGCCGCGACGTCGTGATCGCGACCAAGGGCGGCTTTACCTATGACCGCAAAAAGCGCGCGCTTATCGGGCAAGATTGGTCGCCCGCCTACATCCGCCGCGCGCTGGAGGCTTCGCTTTCGCGCCTCGACACGGACTATGTCGATCTGTATCAACTGCACACCGGATACATCCCGGACGAAGCGGTTGAGCCGGTGTTCGACGAGATGGAGCGGCTCAAGCGAGAAGGAAAACTCCGCGCCTACGGCTGGAGCACGTATACACGCGAAAAGGTGGATCTGTTTGCCGCCAAGACGCGCGGAAGCGTGATTCAAACCAAAGCGAATCTGTTTAGCTATGATGCGGAGGCGGTTGCGGCCTGCGAAGCGCACGGGTTTGCGTGCCTGAACAACAGCCCGCTCGCGATGGGGTTTCTCTCCGGCAAGTTTTCGCAGGCAACGCGGTTTGATCCGGACGACGTGCGCGCCTCCGCCTTTGACTGGACGGAGTATTTTGAGGACGGCAAGCCAAAGCCCGAATTTCTGGCGCGAATGGCTCGTGTGCGGGATGCTCTCGCGAGCGGCGGGCGCACCGCGGCGCAGGGCGCGCTCGCGTGGCTCTGGGCAAAGAGCGGCGTCAACATTCCCATTCCGGGATTTAAGACACTGGCGCAGGCGGAGGAAAACGCGCGCGCGATGGCGTTCGGCCCGCTGAACGCGGCGCAGATGCGGCAGATTGACGAGGCGCTTGGCATATAGTCGCGCGAAAAAGCTTGCGCAACGAGCGGCTTTCCTCCTATAATATCCCTCATGAAACGAGTATTGGGCAGCATTCGCCGCGCGGACGAGCGGTATCATATGATTGAGGACGGAGACAAGATTTGCATCGGTGTCTCCGGCGGTAAGGATTCCCTGTTGTTGATGGAGGCGATGAAGCTCTATCAGCGTTTTTCGTATACGAAGTTTGAGGTCATCGCGGTGATGCTCGACCTCGGACTCAAGCAGCAGGACGTCTCGAAGATTGAAGCGCTTGCGGAGCGCGTCGGCATTGACTTTGAGGTCGTGTATACTGACATCGGCAAGGTTGTGTTTGAGTATCGCGACGAGAGAAGCCCCTGCGCCCTCTGCGCAAAGCTCCGGCGCGGGGCTTTAAACACCTATGCGGTCGAGCACGGTTGCAACAAGGTAGCGCTCGGGCATAACCGCGACGATGTGATTCAAACGTTTTTCATGAGCTTGCTTTACGAAGGCAGAATCAATACCTTTGCGCCGGTTACCTATCTGTCCCGCAAGGATGTGACGGTGATTCGACCTTTGATCTTTCTGCCGGAGAAGCACGCGCTGAGCATCGCCCGCACGCGGGAGCTGCCGATTTTACCCGCGAATTGCGACATTGCGGGCCACACCAAGCGCGAGGAAGCAAAGCAGCTTGTCCAGCACATTACGGGACTGGTGCCGGACTTTGAAGAGAAGTTCATGCATGCGCTCTCCACCACGGAGACCTACGGCCTGTGGGACCGGATGCGGCTCAAGGACGACGAAAAGCACAAGAGATAATATTCTTTTGCCCCTGCGGGGGCTTTTTTTGTGGGACTGAGAAATAAAAAACAGAACCGATCCTGCGACCGGTTCTGTTGTGTTCTCAAATCTGAGCGAAAGGGATTACCGCCTCAAAAACAACGCCGCGAGGCAAAGGCCGCTGACGCAGATTTGAATGATCGCAAAGCGATAACCAACCTGCGTGTCCGACCAACCCAAGTTTTTGCGTGCGTGATCATGCAGCGGGGTGCGGACGGACTTGAGGAAGCCCTTGATCTTCGTGATGCGGATGACC
>JAQVML010000042.1 GCA_028703645.1 Eubacteriales bacterium | reverse complement strand
CCCATCGTGCGTAAAATCGTCGTCAGCGATCCGTTTCTGCCAAGCACGTCAACCAAGAGCTGCTCCAGTTCTTCCGGCGACTGACAGTTTTTCAGTTTCGCTTCGGTTTCCTCGCGCAGTTGCGCGAGAGATTCCATCATTCCCATTCTTCTTCTCCTCCTTATGCCCTTTGTGGCTTGTTACCAAATAAAAAACGCGCTCCGCCCAAAAGGGACGAATCGCGTCGTGGTACCACCCTCGTTTGCTCGACCGGCGCAGTTGCCGGGTTAAGCCTCGATCTCGCTGTATCGGGCGATCCCGTCTTCGACTACTAAATGCGTCGCACTGTTCACCGATGAGGCTCCGGGGCGAACTTGGTGTCCTATCCTGCGCATACCGCTTTCAGCCGGTGACGGTACTCTCTAAAGCGCTCTCTGAGGACTTTTCCCCTTCATAGCCTTTGCTTTTTACTTATGTGTTATTTTATCACTGTCACGCGGGTTCCGTCAAGCAGGAGCGTGATGGTTCCGTCCTCATCCGTGCGGTATATTGTGATGCCGCGCTCACTGAGGCGATCCAGCAGCGATTGATGCGGATGCCCGTAGTCGTTGTCGCGGCCAACGCTGATGACGGCGATGGCGGGGGACACCGCGTCGAGAAATTTTTCAAACGTGGCGTCGCTGGAACCATGGTGCGCAACCTTGAGCACGTCCGCCTTGAAATAATGATTGGGCTGTGCTTTGAGCGCGAGTTTTTCGCCCAGCTCGCTGGAATCGCCGGTGAACAAAACCGCGGTGTTTTGATAGGAAACGCGGATGATATAGCTCGTGTCGTTAAAATCGTCGTAGATCGTATCATAGGGCGCTAGGATGCGCACCTCTACCTGATCGTCCCATGGAATCAACGTGTCGACGCCCGCATAGGGCTGATGCACGGTCGCTTGACTTTCCTTGAGCGCGTCGAGCAGCTCAAAATACGTTTCGCTCTCTGCGTCAAACGGCGGATAGTAGAAGTCTGCGACGGGGTACGTGTCCACGACGGAGATCAGACCGCCGATGTGATCCGCGTGTACATGTGAGGCGACGACAACGTCCAACCCGACCACGCCGAGCGAGGTCAGATAGCGATCAATGATCGGAAAAGAACCTCTTGGCCCGCCGTCCACCAGCATGGTCTTGCCGGAAGGAGAGCGTAATACGGCGCTGTCGCCTTGCCCCACGTCGAGAAAGGTGACGAGCAGGCCCGCGTTAACTGCTGGCAACTGCGCCGCCGGTTCGTCTGCGCTATTTTCCGGCGATGCGTTGGCGGAAGCGAGCGCGAGCGTCGGCGTTGGCGCTGGCGAACCGGCTGCGGAAAGATCCTGCGCAAGCTGGCTATGCAGCAGCGAAAAAAGAACCGCGAGAACTAGAAGCAACAGCGAAATCAGAGAGACAAGCGTGATGCGCTCTTTGCGTCTCTGCGCGCGTTGCTCCGGCGACTCGGATGGAGTCCAGTCAAAGCCGGATTGCTGCGAAGGATGTCGATTTTGTTTGGGATCGAATTGCTTTTCCATAGTCGGCATTCTATCATAGTAAGCGCGTGAAATACAGCGGTGGAATCTCGGAGAAAAACGCGATTTCCCCAACCGGAACCCGTTCCAATCGAAAAAAGACACCCAATGCGCCACAAGACGCGAAAAAAACAACATTTCTTCACAAATATGAATCAGTTCTACTTGACATTCTGGCGATTTCGAAGTAATATTCAAGTGTACTATAACAGATAGTACACTAATCCTCGTAAAGGAGGTAGTGCGATGTTCCAAATCGATCGATTCGGACGTACGCCGATTTATGAACAAATCATCGATCAGACGCAACGATTGATCGCATCCGGTATTCTCAAGGAAGGCGATCAACTTCCGTCTGTGCGCGTTCTTTCACAAGAACTCTCGGTCAACCCAAACACGCTGCAAAAGGCATATAGCGAGTTGGAGCGGCGGGGGCTCTGCGTCAGCGCGCCCGGGAACGGAAGGTTTGTGACGGCTGGCGCGTTCCAGCTTGTTGGCGAAGGTCTCAAAGAAAAACTGGGAGAAATTCAGCATATTGCGGAAGAACTCTGTGCGGCTGGATTGCCCGTTGAGCAAGCGCTCAGCGCGGTGAACGCCGCCTACGGAAAGGAAATAGAGGCATGATTAAAGCGCGCAAACTGACCAAGCGCTTTGGTGAAGTAGAAGCGCTCCTCAATCTGAATTGCAACATACCGCAAGGCTGCATCTATGGCCTTGTCGGTGCGAATGGCGCGGGCAAGAGCACGTTTTTGCGGCTTTGCAACGGCATCTACAAGCCGGACGAAGGACACATTTCCATCAACGGCGGGGAGGTATTCGATAACCCCGCGGTCAAGGAACACTGCGTCTTTGTTCCGGATGAACTATATTTTTTACCACAGAGCAATTTGAACCGCATGTCGCTTTTGTATGAATCGATGTATCCGCGATTCTCGCTAGAGCGCTTTGCGGATCTCAGCGCTGCGTTTAAGCTCGATCGTACGCGCCCGCTCAACACCTTCTCCAAAGGCATGAGAAGGCAGGCTGCTACCATTCTCGCGCTCTCGGCCATGACGGATTATGTGTTTTTTGACGAGACGTTTGACGGACTCGATCCCGTCATGCGAAATCTGGTCAAAGGCATGCTGTATGACGACGTGCTGGAGCGCGGCTGCACCGCGGTCGTCACCAGCCACAGCCTTAGAGAACTGGAAGACACCTGTGATCAATTGGCGCTGCTGTATCAGGGCGGTATTGTGTTTGAAAGCGATGTGCAAAACCTCAAGACATCGCTCTTTAAAGTGCAGGTTGCTTTTTCGGAAGAATATGACCGCGAGAGATTTACGGACATGGATATCCTGTCCTTTGTCAAACAGGGCAGCGTAGCAAACATGATCATCCGCGGAGACAGCGCCAAAGCAAAGACGCATATCGGCGCGCTGAACCCATTGCTTCTCGAAATCCTTCCGCTGACGCTGGAAGAAGTGTTCCTATATGAGATGGAGGCGCTTGGTTACTCGTTTGAAGCGCCGGCCGCGAAAGGAGGCGAACACGCATGAAACCATATTTGGAGTCGATTCGAAGACTATCACGCGTGGGATATGTTTTATTGGCGCTAACGCTTGTCGCGAGCGCGTTTATTTCCATTCAATACTGCACGCAGCCATATCAATACAACGTGCCGAGTATCTCGAAGATGTTTACTCCGCTGATCGTACTGGCCTATGTCAGCGGTGTTGTGTTTGCATACGAAGGTTTTTCGTTTCTCAACAAGCGCTCGGACAGCGATTTTTACCATAGTCTGCCCGTTTCGCGCAAAAAGCTGTTCTGGGCGATTTCGCTTGCGGCGCTGACCTGGATTGCAGCGATCGTATTGAGCAGCGTCTTGTTCACGGTGATCATCTTTACGCTGACGCGAACGCCGTTTGTGCAGCTCTATGCGCTGGTTGCGGTTCCGTTCTTTACGATTGCGGCGATGCTGGTATTCTCGGCCTGCGCAATTGCAATGACGCTGACGGGCACGGCGCTGACGGGACTCGGGTTAACGGTGCTGGTGTTTGGCTTGGCAAGGTTTGTGCAGTTTTCCGTTGCGCGCGGCATCGTTTCCAACACGCAGCTCGTCAACTGGCTTGATTTGCCCTGGTATCTGACCCCGGTTACCAACATCGCAACCGGACAGATTGCCCAGCTTCTAAGGCCGATGCTACGGGATACGCTCTATCTGCCGGTCAACATGATCTACTCAGCCATACTGGCTGTTTTAGAGCTGATTTTGGCGCGAGTGCTCTTTACGCGACGCGCTTCCGAGCTCGCCGAGCACGGCGCAAAAAATGCGGTGATGCAGACCGTGTTTGCCTGCGCTGCTGTGATACCGGTCGTGATGCTGTATTCTTCCGGCATTATCACACAGCGCAATGTGAGCATTCCGATCATCATCGCGGTTGCAGCAGGTATCTACATCATCTATCAAATCGTCGTGCTGCGCGTCGCAAAGAAGGTGCTTCTTTCGATTCCCTGGATGCTGATACCGCTGGCGATCGGCGTCGCGGGCTATTTCGGTACACGTGGTCTTGCGACCAACTTACAGTATTATGTTCCGAATTCGCAGGACGTGGCCTATGTCCAGTTTGATGGCGCGAGCCGCGGATCGGAATCGATCACCTATCAGCAATATATGGTGTCCAAAGTGCGCTTTACCGAAAGCGACGTAAGGAATTATGCGGTCGAAACACTGCGTGATAACGTCTCAACCATTCGACGCTCCGGCTTTTTAAACTATTCGTCCGACGATCAGACGGGCTGGACTCGCGTAACGCAGCCGGTTACGTTTGTGCTAAAAAACGGCAGTAGCTTCAGCCGCGTGCTGACGTTCCTCAATCAAAACACACTCCTGACTTATTGCCTGGAGAACGGTGATTTTTATCAGGCGATCCGCTCGCTGCCGCCGATGGAGTCCGTTTGCTATCTGCAGGGGGATGATCCGTTTAACGGCGGTTATCTGGAGAACAAGCAGATTTTGAATACCTATTATCAGGAACTGCCAACGACGGATTTTGCTGCGAATGATTCCTATCGCTATTATGATCCGACGACAAACTATAACGTAAACGACGATCAACTCTATGGTTCGCTGTCGGTTGCGGGATATGTCGGCATGACGCGGTATTGGGATTACTATAATATTCGCATCTCAATGCCAAAAACGTCGTCTGCATGGATGGCATTTCAAAATAACCGTAGCAAGGGCGAGTACCTCGAACTGATGAAGCAGATGATACAAAAGTCCGCAGCATTGACGAGCAACATGGATTACTTCAGCTTGTCCATGATGTTCTATAACGTGCCGATGTCGGATGGAAGCAAGCAAGCGATTTCATTCTATTATAATCGCTCCTATGGCGACTACATGGCGGAGCTCAACGAACAGCTTCAACCGCTGATGAATGAACTCGCTGATATCATGCTTAGAAGCACGCCGACCACAAACCCGAGCGACTTCTGCGCGTATACCAATTGGAGCGGGCGCGTACACAAAGACGATGGAACCTACTATGGCGAGGATATTCTCGCGAGTCTGCCGGCCACCAACAGCGACGGAACATTTGTCTCCGGCGGCAGCGTTTACTACGTGAGCGACGGCAGTATTCAATACTCCGGACCGAGCGGGGCGATCACCTCGTATAATCCCAGCTATCGCGCGTTTTCAAAGGCAGACCAGGCTCGCTTGATCGAGATCTTGCAACAATGGAAAACGTTGCAGGAGGAATATGACAGCTCGGTCTACGGAAGCAAACCGATCGATGGACCTGCGATTGGCATTCAGGATAATATGGCATTGCCGTCGCCAGCTCCTGTGGGATAAGGAAAACGTACTCGAATACCGCCGCGTAAAAATCGCGGCGGTATTTTTGCGCTCGCGTGATGGTTATGGTATAATTTATCCTGTTTTACGATTCATTCATTGATTGGAAAGCGAGCGGCAAACGCGATGGAACACAAGAAGAGATGTTTTTGGGTGAGAGAGGATAACGCGCTCTATTGTGCGTATCACGACCGCGAGTGGGGAACGCCGATTCGCGACGATCGGGAGATGTATGGCCTCTTTTTGCTGGAACTCTTTCAAGCAGGACTTTCCTGGATCACGCTGCTGAAAAAGCGGGAAGCATTTTTTGACGCGTTCGATGGATTCGACGTGGAGAAGATCGCTGCATATGACTCGGCAAAAGTGGATGAACTACTGCAAAACGCAGGCATTATCCGCAGCCGTGGCAAAATCGAGGCTGCGATTTCCAACGCGAAGATCGTTGTTGCGCTCAAAAATGAGTTCGGCTCGTTTTGCAACTATCTTTGGAGTTTTTCCGGCGGCAAGGTGGTGCTCAGTCCCGACGACCAGCCCCGCTCGACCAGTCCGCTTTCGGATCGCATGGCGGAGGATATGAAGCGGCGCGGCATGCGATACGCGGGATCGGTCACGATTCACTCGTTTTTGCAGGCGGCGGGAATCGTCAACGAACACGAACCCAACTGCTATCGCTATGGCGAATTGATGAAATCGACCACTGCGGATCAAACCCTGCGCGAATAGCGCGAAACATGATGCGCAATTTTGGATAGAACGGAACACGAGGAGACACAAAGAGTTGGAAGAGTTCATTTGGACAGACGCAAACATTCGCTGGATGAGCGACGCGTCGAAGAAGAGCAAGTTTTACTATTGGATTGCGGAGCGAATCTCCGCCTACCTGCCGCCGAGTGCGCGGGTATTCAATGCGGGTGGAGGTCTAGGCGATCTCGCAATCTGGATGGCGTACCACGTGGAGCAAGTGACCGTGATTGAAAACGACCCCAAGGCGGTTGCCGCGTTTCGCGCGCGCTGCCCGCATAACGTGGTCGCAATCTTGGGCGATGTTCGCACCTATTCGCCGGATAAACTCTACGACGCGCTCGTGTTGTTTGATCTCGGTGGCGCGGAGCAGATTTTGCCCGTTGTGCGGGAGCTTTCCCGTGCAAAGACGTTTGTGCTGCTCTCCCGCGAAACGCAGGAGGGCGAGCGTGCGATTCGCGAACTAAGCGACACGCTCAAGAGCGCGGGCATTCCGTTTACCTATGAGCCGTTTGAGCAGGAGCACATTCAACCCTTTCGCTCGCGCGAAGACGCTAAATCCTACTTTCTGTTTTTGTGGAACAGGCTGCTGACGGACGAAGATCTCGACGTGCTGCTGGAAACGGCGGATGACGAGACGTTTCCGTATCAGTTTGTGGAGCAGAAGAAATTGGGTATGATCGTGTTTGACGCGGCGAATCCCGCGCTGAAGAAACCGATTTGACGACACGTTTTTTCTTGGAGCGAATGCATGGATAAACGACTGCTGGATGCCATCGAGGCGGAACTAGCCGAAGGGAACAGTTGCATGCTTGCAACCGTTTTGGTGCGCCGTGGAAGCGCGCCGCGCGGCATTGGTACAAGCATGATTGTCTCCGGCACGGGAAAACAGAGCGGCACGGTCGGTGGCGGTTCCATGGAACACCGCGTCAAGCTGGATGCGCTGGCGCTCCTTATTGGCCTGGAATCCACAATAAAAGAATATGTGATCCACGCCGACGAAAAGGACGTTTACTCCGGTGGGGTTACGGTTTTGTTTCGGGCGTTTGCCGGCGAAACATCGCGCGCGCTAGTCGAGCAGATGCGCCGCGCGTATGAGCAGCAAACGGATGCATTTCTCGTTTGCCGGATCGAAAACGGAACTCCGCTTGAGAGTAACATTCTACTCGCACAATCGTTACACGAGACCTGCGGGATCGCTTGTCCGCCGGATCAGCCGATCTTGACGGAAGAAGAGCCGCGCTGGTTGGTCGAACCCCTGCGTGAATCTCCGCGCGTGATTCTCTTTGGCGGCGGACATGTGGCGCAGTGCATGGCGCGGCAGCTCGACCTGCTGGATTATCGCGTTTGGGTAGCGGAAGACCGCGAGGCGTTTGCAAGCGACGCGCTCTTTCCCTCCGCGGAGCGGGTGCTTCTTTGCGATTATACAAGCGTGGAAGCGCCACTCAACATCACCCGGCGCGATCACGCAATCGTCATGTCGCGCGGGCACGAGACGGATTATCAGATCTTCGATGGCTGTTGCGCTCAAAGGCGGACTATATTGGGGCAATCGGCAGCAAGCGAAAGATTGCGCTCACAAAAGAGCGGCTGCTTGCGGATGGCTTAAGCGAGGCGCAGATTGGACGGCTGCATGCACCGATCGGGCTTGCCATCGGTGCCCAAACACCAGCCGAAATCGCGGTCAGCGTTGCTGCGGAGCTGATTCAGTATCGATCATGCAACGTATCGAGTCAAACAGAGTAAAAACAAGAGCGCCCGGAACGAGTCCGGACGCTCTTTTGTCGAAAATGAGTCTTATTTAACGCGTGGTGCGCTCTTTACATCCTCATAGGAGGCAAAGGCATAACCGCGCTGGCGCAGCAGGTCGATCGTGGCGTCCTTGCTCTTTGGCGTTGATCCGTCGCCGGAGCAGAGCACGACATGGAGCGGCTTCTCCTTAGGGATGAGCTCCAACGCGGCGTTGAACGCGGGCGCAGGATGCCCCGCCCAAACGGGCGCCATCAGCGTCACGTCGTCGTATGCATTCCAATCGATTGAGAGCGCTTGAATCGCGGAGGCTTTCCGCTTGAGCGCTTGCGGACAGCCGGGAATAAACGCGGCGAAAATGCTGCGTTTTT